>PWMO01000353.1 GCA_003558175.1 Spirochaetaceae bacterium | reverse complement strand
GGTCCGGCCGGCGCGGCAGGTCGCTGGCCTCGGGCCAGTCCAGCTCGACGTCGCGCATGGCCACGAGCACGTCCGCGGCGGCGATCACCTGCCGCGCCGCGGCGATGGCCGCCGACTCCACCTGCCCCGCCTCGCGGCGCAGGCCCGGCGTGTCAAGCCACCGCACCGCCACCGCCGCCACCACCGTCGCCGCCTCTGACGCCGGCGTCAGCTCGACCGTCGCCCCGACCCAGTCGCGCGTCGTGCCCGGCAGATCCGCCACCACGCTCACCGCCCGCCCGAGCAGGCGATCACCCAGGTGCAGCTGAGACGCAGCCCACGCTCGGAACAGAAACGGAGCACGTGCTCACGAAGCGTGAGTTCCGCGCTGGTTGAACTCATTCATCGCCTCTTCGACGGTCGTTTCGGCCAGGCGAAGCACAGCGTCCGCTGCCAGCCGGAGGCCGTCCCGCAGTCGTTGCGCCTCGGCCCCGTCGGCTCGCCCGAGCACGTGATCGACCACCCGGTCACGAGAACAAGGTTTGCCGATACCAACGTAGAGACGGACGAAGCGTTCTCCCGTAAGCGCCCGGCTGATCGACTCGAGCCCTCGATGACCGGCAGTCGAACCACCGCGCTTGATTCGCACGGTTCCCGGTGGCAGATCCAGTTGATCGCAGATGACCACCAGCTCATCGATCTGGGCACCCGATCGGCGCAACGCCGATGCCAGGATGTCCCCGCTGCGATTCATATAGGTGAGTGGCTTGACAAGGGTAATCGAAGACTGCACTCCGGACACGGACCGCCCGCTGCCGCGGGCAATCTCGTACCTGCGAAACAGCGGGCGACGAAACGTGATCTCGAGGCGCTCGGCAACCGCTTCGACCACCATGAAACCGGCATTGTGCCGTGTGTTCCGGTACTGCGGTCCGGGATTCCCCAGGCCGACAAAAAGTCGCCGCAGGGCTTATTCCTCTTCTTTCTCTGCCGATTCCTCTGAAGCAGCCTTCTCTTCTTCGTCCGCCTCTTCCTCTTCTTCAGCCGCCACCTCAACACGTGCGTGGACGACCGAAACCACTACCTGCTCCGGAGTGTTGAGAATTCGCACCCCTTCGGGAGCTTCTATATCCGAGACGTGAACAGCATCACCCACACCAAGCGCAGTGATATCCACCGAGAACTCCTGCGGGATATCCTTAGGCAGACACTCGATTTCGAGCTCGTGGAGGCTGATATCCAGAATGCCACCTTCACGAACACCCTTCGAATTGCCGGTCACGTGTACCTGCACGTGAGTGCGCAGCAACTTGCCACTGGCTACCTCGTAGAAGTCCACATGCCGCAGCTTGCCCGTCAGCAGGTCTTCGTCGTACTCCTTAACCAGTACGTCTAGGTCACCCTGCTCGGTCTGCAACGTGATGATGGTACTCTCGGTAATGTGCTTGAATACGTTTGTAAAGTCGTGCGCGTCAACCGATATGGTCAGGTTGTTCTCTTGCCCGTATACGACCGCGGGAATACGGCCGTCTCTGCGGAGACGCCCCACCGGCCCCTTCTTGCGCTCGGTTCTATTCGCGGCCTTCACTAGCTTCTGTTCCATGACTTCTCCTCATTTGCGTCTGGCGGAAAACTGGGACGGGAGGATTCGAACCTCCGAATGCCGGGATCAAAACCCGGTGGCTTGACCGCTTGCCGACGTCCCAATGCAGCGTGCGCTGTGAGTATGTACAATCCCCTATATTGGGGAGCTTGTCAAGAGATGGGCTTTGTTTCCAGCTGGATATAGCGCCTACGAGTCGTCGTCTTCGACGCTTTCTCCCTCACCCTCATCGTCCCCGAGATTGGCAAACGCGTCGAGGATCCGTTCCTGCAGTTCGTTGCGAAAGTCCGAGTTGATAGGATGCGCAACGTCCTTGTACTCGCCGGTCTTGGTTTTGCGACTCGGCATCGCGATGAAGACCCCGGTCTTTCCTTCTATAACTTTCACATTATGTACAACGAAACAGTCATCGAAGGTCACCGTGACATAGGCTTTCAGCTTGCCCTCTGAGCTCACTCGCCGAATCCGGATATCTGTAATCTGCATAAGATGCTCCTTGGAATCGTATCCGGCATCACCCGAACACTCTCCGTTTCAGCCCATGCTCACACCGTTGGATACAGAGCTACCCCGATGCACTGTTAGTATCGCAAATATGCTCCCCGCTGTCAAATAAGATCTGAACACAGCGGGATTTCGCAGCCTCGCGGGGCCCGGCGGAACAACGGTGGCCCAGCTGTGGCACGACGACAGCACCGCGGCGACCGAAGACCGCGCGGCGCGCTCTCGCGCAGCGTGGCAACGGCCGATTTGTCGTTGACAGCAGCATGTGCCGCATGTAGACTCGCCGCATGAGCGATGAGATCGACGATGACTTCAGAGACGATTTTGATGTTGATGTCGACAAGGAATTCGACGACTCGCCGTGGCCGAATGACGCTGTGATCGACTACGACGAGGTGGACGAAGAGTTCCCCGAGGATGAGTTCTCCGACGTCTAGGCGTCCGGCTGCGTGCTGCGGAAGATTTCATTTCCACCAAACCAGAGCTTTTCCAGCTCGTAGAACTTGCGTGCCTCGTCGCTCATGATATGCACCACCGCAAATCCAAGGTCAAACAGATTCCAGCTGTTGTCGTCCTGACGCTTCTGACCGTTTAACGGGGTGATGTTCTGCTCGTGGAAAAACTGCAGCATGTGTTTCTGCAGTCCTCGGGCGTGCCCTGCGCTGCCTGCAGTAGTGATGACAATGTAATCGGCAAAGCCGCACACCTCGCCGACATAGAGTGCGATAGTCTGCCTTCCCTTGTGCTCGTCCAGCAGACGGGCGCAAGCGAGGATGCTATCACGGTCTGACAACTGTTCCATCAAAATCCCTTCCAAGAATCACGGTTACAAGTGCCTCTTGCTCTTCATCCAGCGACTGGTCGGTAAAGACGCGCTGTCCCTGCAGTATTCCCGCCACTCGCTCGGCAAGCCGGATGTTGCCGGTTCGATCGATCACGAGTGTGTATTCTACGTCGTTGTTTTCGGCATTGCCGATTCGCACAACGTGAAAGCCATACCCTTCGAGCAGATCCTGGGTGCGGCGGGCGAGCCCGTTGGTACGCGTGCCGTTCAGGATCTCCAGTGTGATGGCCGCGTTGTCCTCGAACGCTTCCACCTCGCTTGCCAGTGAATCGCGCACCTGCCGCACCGTCTGGCGCAGCCACTGGCCTTCAAAATGAGGAAACAGCAGCTCCTGCGGCGTCCCGTCCGTTTCCACGCGACGATAATTGCCCTGTACGCGGCGGTATACCAGACGCTCAGTGTCCAGGCGCCCCAGTTCGACCAGCAGTCTTCCAAGAGCTTTAGAATCGAGGTTGGTCTCGACGGCGGCTTCCACGTACCGCTGAACCCGGCTGTGGCTCAGATACCCCGCCCGCTCTCCCATGCGCTCGAACAGACTCTGCAGGAAGTACTGGTAACGATTGACTCGCTCGCCTTCACCGCCGGCAACTGCGTATTGCAACAGATAGGTGGCCGCCTTCGCCCCGTCGAGCACCACGTTGCCCGCGGGGAGCCGCAGATTCGGCGTCTCTTCACCCGGCAGCAGGCCGGCGTCCAGAAAAAGCTCCACGCCGTCGGACAGGTCAACGAGGTTGCCGATTCCCTGCACGTCGGCTGCCACGTAGAACGGGATATCCATGCTGAGCAGCCGTTCTACGGTGCGGCGATACGAGTCGACGCCTCCCTGCCGGTACACTGTGTCAATTCGATCGACACGATTCAGCTCCCCGATAATTGAACCCACGTCACCCGGAACATCGAAGAACGCTCCGCGAGCGGTGACTGGATTGTAGATGAAAACCTCGGTAAACAGGGGCCGGTCTTCATGTTCAACCACTACCAGAACGGCAATCTCACTGCCGGCATCCACCATTTCGCTGATCACATCGGTACGAACCTGAACGTATACAACCGCGGTGGTCACCCCCACAATCAGCACGATGAGCAGCAGAAAAATGATCGAGCGGTCAAACTCCCGTTTGCGCTTCACGACGCGTTCATTCCCCCATCACGGCGCGGGGTTTGCGGCTTCACCTGCCGGTACAACCGCGCGGTCACTGGAGCGAGCTCAAGTCCGCGCCTGATGACGTCTTCAATCGCAGCGCACACCATCTCGTTAAGATCATCCCGTTCCGGCACCGTGCGAGTTTGTGACGTCAGAAATGCGCGTCCCGGCTCGAAGTAGTCGGCGACAAAGAGCACCCTGGCCAGAGGTCCCATCTGCGGATGCCCGAGCGTGTGATGGCGTACCGCTGAGAGTACGGCTTCATCACGAACGTCAAACTCCTCAAGCAGCAGGCGGGCGGCAACCCTGCCGTGCAGCAGCACCGGGTGCCTGCGCTCGAGAGCATCGAGCGGGTCGTTGAGCGGATCCCGCCGCAGTGCGCCATCCCGCTGCGATGCGCCATCCCGCTGCGACCACGTGAGAAGCTGGTCCTCGGGCCATTCGCGGGCGATATCGTGCCCCCACGCGGCGCAGAGCCCGCTTGCCTCGGACAGTGCAAACCGTCGGCACAGCCGCTGGGTCAGCTGCACAACGCGCTCCACGTGGGCGAATCTCGGAGCAGAGAGTGTGTCGCGTGCGTACTCAGCAATGCGCGCGACGGTCTCAGCCGGAATTGAGCGATCCATAGAGGTTCTGCTGCCGTATATAGGTGAAGACGTCGTCCGGGACCAGATACCGAAATGCCGCTCCTCGTCCTATTCGCTCTCGTATCATTGATGATGACACCGCCAACGGTGAGTTGTCAATAGCGCGGGCCGAAGACAGAAGCTGCGGCAACGGCCGGTCGTCGCGGCGTGCTACCATGACGTCGGCAAGCTGCACCAGCTGCCGCGCTTCTCGCCACCGCTCGAACGATTCCACCAGATCATCGCCGATGATGAGGCCCACCCGCTGCCGGTAACGCTGCGAAAAGTGCCGCATTGTGTCTATCGTGTAGGAAACACCGCCCTGCTCCAACTCCCAGCTGTCTATCGAGAACGATTCGTTTCCGGCAATTGCCAGCTGCAGCATCTGCAGCCGGTCGTCCGCTGCAGCAACCGAACTGTCGGCCTTGTGCGGCGAGTGGGCTGCAGGAACAAACAAGACGCGGTCGTATTGAAACCGTATCCGCGCCTCCTCGGCGATAAACAGATGACCGATGTGGACCGGATCAAACGACCCTCCAAGCATTGCGACTCGCTCAGAACTCATCGGTCACGCCCTCCTGATCCACCGCGGGCGTCACCAGCTCGCCGATGGCCCTCACCAGCTCGTCGAGTCCGGTTCGTGCGGCTGATGAGACGCCGATTACGCGCTCGGTTGCGCACGCAGTACGCACCGTGGACAGCAGGTTGCCGTCCGGGTCGAGGTCACACTTCGATCCAACGACAATGCGCCGTTTGCGCCCGAGCTCGCCGTTGTAGGCGTTCAACTCGCCCAACAGCGTGGCATACGTTGCCGCCGGGTCCTCGTCGGTTACGTCGATCAGCAACGCGAGTACGGCGGTGCGCGAAATGTGGCGCAGAAACTGGTGCCCGAGGCCGGCGCCGCCGGCTGCTCCCTCGATGATTCCCGGTATGTCGGCGAGCACCACGTCCTGATCGTAGTAGCGCAGCACTCCGAGATGCGGCACGCGCGTTGTGAACGGGTAATTCCCCACCTTCGGATGCGCGGCGGTCAGCGCCTGCAGCAGACTGGACTTGCCGGCGTTGGGAAGGCCTACCAGGCCGACGTCGGCAATCAGTTTCAGCTCGATATGCAGCGTGCGCTGTTCTCCCGGCTCTCCCGGCTGGGCGAACCGCGGCGCCTGATGCGTAGAAGACTTGAAGTGCGTATTCCCCTTCCCGCCGCGGCCGCCACGCAGCAGAACTACGTCCTCGGCGTCGGCGGTCCCGGCGTCCGCGGCAGTATCCAACAGCAGTTCTCCGGTTTCAACGTCGCTGATGGTTGTGCCGGGAGGGACCTCCAGCACATAGTCCTGCCCGTCACGACCGTGGCGCTTGCGGCCTTCGCCCTGAGCGCCGTTTTCGGCCGTCAACCGCGTCTTTCCGGAGAGATGAGCGAGTGTCTTGAGGTTTTGTCTGACCTTTACAACGACGTCTCCGCCGCGGCCGCCGTCTCCACCGTCAGGCCCACCGCGGGGAACGTAGCGCTCCCTGCGAAACGAGACGGCCCCCGCTCCGCCGTGACCGGAGTGCACTACTACGGTTACGTCGTCTACAAATCTCTGCAAACAGTGTCAGTTGGCAGGTGCGCCGACAGCGGCCGCTGCACCCGTGCTTTCCGGAGTTTCGGCGGCAACCGGCTCGATGTTCACCACCTTGCGTCCCCGCTTTATTCCAAAGACAACACGTCCGGCGGATTTGGCAAACAGAGTGTCGTCACGACCAATGCCGACATGCTCACCGGGATGGAAACGGGTCCCGCGCTGACGCACGATGATCTCCCCCGCCTTCACCAGTTGCCCGCCGAACCGCTTTACGCCAAGCCGTTGCGAATGTGAGTCACGGCCATTCTTGGAACTTCCGCCGCCCTTCTTATGTGCCATATCAATTCCCCTTTGCTATTGCCCCGGCTCAACCGGACCGTTGCTCCCCGTGCTCCGTTCAAGCCGGATCTCTGCCGGCGCCTCCCGTGCAAGGTCTTCCAGCCCACGAACGAGAACGTCCGTGATGCCGAGCAGATACCCGGCATCCGCGGCTGCGTACCGCTCGATGGTGATCTCGAGCACCCCTTCCGCGGGTGCCCGACCGGAAACAACAACCGAACCGTGGCTTTCAAGTACGCGCGCCACAGAACGCAGCAGCGCGCTCACCGCTGCGCAAACAATGTTTGCACCCGGTGCTCCCGCAGCGTGCCCTTCAGATCTCAGGTGTCTCAGGCACCCGTTATCGTCACGCTGCAGTCCGACGTGAATCACGAGCCTCAGGCTCCGACGATCTCACCAACCCGAATGACCGAATACTGCTGCCGATGACCTTGCTTACGACGGTAGTTCTTGCGCCGCTTGAATTTAAGCACCGTTATCTTCTTGTCTTTGCCGTGCTCTTCAAGCACTGCGGTCACTTTGGCGCCCGCGACATACGGCGTACCGACCTTTACGGACTCGCTGTCGCGCACCATGAGCACACTGTCAAACTCAAGCTGTGCGCCGGCCTCCTGGCCCAGTCGATCTACTTTCAAAACCGAGCCGGGCTCGGCCTTGTACTGCTTTCCAGCGATTTCTACCATTGCGTACATGTACATATCCTTCAGTGACAATCCGTTACGTGACGCTATAGTTACCACGGAACCGGCCGGGAGGTCAAGCGCTGCGGCCGCGCACTACGCCGCCGGGCGCGACAACCGCACGCCGCGGTAATACGCTACGGCAGCAAGGTGTCGCCCATCAGGAAGCGGTCTACCTCCCGCGCGACCCCTCGGCCCTCGTTTATTGCCCACACCACCAGCGACTGCCCGCGTCGAGCGTCACCCGCGGCAAATACCTTTGCGCGCGAGGTTGCAAACGAGCCGTACGGGGCACGGATATTGGACCGCTCATCGCGCTCGAGTCCCAGTTGCGTCACCAGATCGTCCTCGGGACCGAGGAACCCCATGGCCAGCAGCACGATGTCCGCGGGCCAGGTCTCTTCGCTGCCGGCAATCTCCTGCATCTGCGGGCGATCCCCGGGAGGCTTGTGCCATTTCACCCGCACGGTCTTGACGGCACGCAGCCGTCCGCTTTCATCGCCCACAAACTCTTTGGTAAGAATACTGAACTCGCGTGGATCGGCGCCGTAACGCGCAATGACCTCTTCGTGGCCGTAGTCGTTCTTGAGCAGCCGTGGATAGACCGGCCAGGGATACTCGGCGGTGCGCGTTGTTGCCGGACGAGCCAGCAGTTCGAAATTGGTTATACTCTTCGCGCCGTGACGCACCGCGGTCCCGATGCAGTCGTTTCCGGTATCGCCACCGCCAATGACCACCACGTGCTTGTCCTGAGCCGAAATGTGGCTCCCATTGACCGAGCTCGCGTCCAGCAGCGCTTTGGTATTGCCGCGCAGGTACTCCATGGCGTAGTGTACGCCGCGCAGCCGGCGGCCGGCGGCGGGCAGGTCACGCGGTTTGGTGGCTCCAACGGTCAGAATCACCGCGTCATAATCATGCACCAGCTCTTCGGCCTCAATGTCGGTCCCGACGCAGACAGCGGGCCGAAACTCAATGCCTTCCTGCGCCATGATGCCGTTGCGCTTCTCCACCAGCGACTTGTCCAGCTTCATATTCGGAATTCCGTACATCAACAGACCGCCGATTCGGTCGTCGCGTTCGAAAACCGTCACGAGGTGGCCCGCCTGGTTCAGCTGATCGGCCGCCGCCAGACCCGCAGGACCGCTGCCGACGATTGCCACCCGTTTTCCGGTTCGCAGCCGCGGCGGTCGCGGCTTCATCAGCCCGGACTCGTAGGCCCGGTCAATGATGGTGCACTCGTTGTCTTTGATGGTAACCGGCGGCTCGTTGATCCCCAGCACGCAGGCGCTTTCGCAGGGCGCCGGGCAGACCCGTCCGGTGTACTCCGGAAAGTTGTTGGTTTTCATCAACCGCGTGAACGCTTCTTCCCAGCGGCCGTGGTAGACGAGGTCGTTCCACTCGGGAATCAGGTTGTCGATCGGGCAGCCGTAGTTCGACTGACAGAACGGCGTACCGCAATCCATGCAGCGCGCCCCCTGTTCGCGTCGCTCCCGGTCGTCGAGGTGGATGTGAAACTCATTGAAGTCGTTGATTCGCTCTTCCGGCGATCTGTCTATCACGCTCTTGCGCGCGTATTCAATAAATCCGGTAGGCTTACCCATGAACGGCCTCCTTGCGGTTCATGTCTGCTGCGGCGGGGCCGGCGCCGGTTGACGAGGGGGCCGCGCCGACAGCGTCGGGGGCAGCGGACCGACCGCCGTCTCGCATCTGCTGCAGTTCCAGTATCTTGCGATAGGCCGGCGAAATGACGCGCACGAACTCGCCTTTGCTTTGCGGCCAG
>PWMO01000067.1 GCA_003558175.1 Spirochaetaceae bacterium | reverse complement strand
TGTTCCGCAAGCCGCAGCGCGCCCTCCAACTGGGCCTGATTGATGCAGTAGACCGATTCGCCGCCGGTGAGTTCGATCGAGCGTGTAGCGCTGCTGTGCGTCGTTCCCGGAGTCTGGCGCTGGTTCTGCCGCTGCCCGGCAGGTTCCGACCGCGGGGTCAGCGGTCGGGGGGTCACTGGGCGCACGCGAAGCTTGACCCGCAGCCGCAGGAATGCACGGCGTTGGGATTGTAGAAGCGGAACCCGGCCTTCACGAGATCGTCTGAGTAGTCGATGTGAACCCCCGCGAAATGCTGGGCACTGAAGCTGTCGGTCACGATGCGCAGCTCGTCATCTTCATAGAGTACGGTGTCGCCGGCCCGGCTTTGATCGTCAATCCCGGCCTGATACTGCATCCCTGAGCAACCGCCGGCCTCCACCCAGAGCCGCAAGAAATTCTCGCGGCTTACCTCAAGCAGTAGCAGCTGCCGGCGCGCTATATCGCTGAGCACTATCGAAGGTGCCATAATTCCTCCACCTTTCCGGAGTCCCGGAAGCAGGTGAAATGCTAACCAGAACAATCAGGATTGTCAACGGGCGTGAGGGCCGGTGGCAGTGCGTATTCTGGCGCTCGTTCGCATCGCACCGGGCTCGGGCCCGATGCTCCGCCAGGGAACGGGAGGGAACGGGAAGCGCCTTTCGCCCCGGCAGGATTGTACCGGGTTTCGACGTGTGAAACGGGGCTGCAGGCAGGATAGCCGTGCCCGCCCCGGTAGCAACGGCCAACGAGCGGCTCAACCGCTTCGGGCCGCAACCGGACCGAGTCGGACACCTGTGAAGTTACGCGTGCAGATCTATGATGTTGCCGAGGTGTTCTTCCTGAACTGCCTGCCCGATTACCTGACTCTGCTGCTGCAGCAGCTGTTCGGCAGCCTGGGGAGCGGCTTGCGTCATGCGGTTCACCCCTTCGGCCTGCATCTCAGCGTTGTCCATGGCCATGCGCAGGACGCGGGTGCCGGCTTCTTGCTGAACCTGCACCTGCGAAAGACTGGTGGAAGCTTCTGCAATGTTCATGTTGGGCTCCTCCTTATTTCACACAATACCAGGTGACGCCTCAGTTTTCAAACCCATCCGGAAAAAAACAGAAATTCCCTGACTGACCACCACGAGTGCAATGCGAGCCGCGCTCGGGAGCGAACGGTGCTGCCTGCCTGGGCCTCCGCACCGCCCCGCCTGACGATCAACCACTACCCGTGCACAAAGGTTATCTTTGAAGGGTCGAGATGCCGGTACAGCGAGGTCTGCACGGCATGCCGTACTTCCTCTATCTCCTCTTCGCGATAGGTCGTCAGATGATCGCGCCGCTGCCAATCTGCGTGCAGCAGCGGCGACTGGGAATAGAGTTTGCGCATCCTGTCCAGAAAATCGCCGTGCAGCCGGAACACGCCGAAGCTCACCTGTTCCACCGCTTCACCGTTCAAGCGGCGGAAGGTCTCGCTGATGCAGTCGTGGTAGAGGTCTTTCCAGCCGGGAACGCGGAGTACCGGATCAAAGCAGAGACGCAGTCGCCATCCGGCTTGCTGGGCCGTGCGCGCAGCGAGCAGCCGATTGCGAAATGACGCGGCTCCCCGCTCGTGCTTGCGCGAAACGGACTCGGGCGAGAGAGACCAGACCAGAACCACGTTGGCAACTGGTGCCAGATCCCGCAGTGCCTGCACGTTGTCGCTCTTGGTGCGGATCTCGAGGAGCAGCTCGGGGTGCTCGCGGGCAAACTCTATCCAGCGCCGACAGAACGGCAGCAAGCTCTCGAATGCCATCAGGTCGGTCAGGTAGGAAATGCTCAGGAAGTAACCGCCGCGATCCCGGTACAGAGAGGAGGCGGCCTGCATCATGTCCTGGTTGTTGACTGTGACAAGCAGGTCGCCCGAGGCGTGCATGCCCTGCAGAAAGCAGTATTCACAGTTGTAGACGCAGTTGCGTATTGGAGCAACGTAGTAGACTTGGTGGTCGCCAAAGCTCTGCACCCTCTCACTGCCGCGGTAGAGGTACGGTCCATGGTCAACGGAGAGAATCAGCTTCGGATTACTCTTTTGCGCCTGAAAGTGTTGGTTGCGCCGGTTAAAAAGTGCCCTCGCGTCGGAGATCGGGACCACCGTTGCCTGCGGCAGGAGTCTCAGAATACGATCGGTGTCGGGGAAGGGGGCGGCGGCTTCTTCAACGTAGATGTGCGTGAAGTGATGGCCGGTGGGCGTCTCTATCATTCGCGGCGACCCTGCTGCACGGGCGAGCGGGAACGCCGCGGCGCGCGCGCCGAACCGGCGCAGCTCTCTGCCCGTCCGCTGCCGCCTTGTACGCTTATCTCAATGCTCTCATTCGCCTGCAGCGTCCCGGCCACGGCGATAAGGGCAAGCTCAGCGGCGAGGCGAGCGAGCATTTCCGCCTGCTGTTCTGTTGGGGCCGTTTCGTCCGCGGGCGTCGAAGCGAGCAGTTCGCAGCAGGCGATCCGGTTTGGCGGCAGAAATGCGAACGCGGTGCGGCAGAACGCCGCTGCCTGCGGGTCGACGAGCAGGGGAGCCGTCCGGTCTGGTATCGGCATGGCGGATACCGATATCGCGGAGGTTGCTCCGGGGCCGCTGCTCTCCCTCCCCGCGGCCTTGGTTCCCGTCGCGGAGCTGATGGCGTCGGCCTCGGTTCCAGGCCCGGAGCCGATCACGCCGACCTCACGAAGGCCGGGATTGACCAGCATGTCCGGGTAATAGCACTGCCCTGCCTGCCGGTCTTCCACGCGGTTGGCAAGCCAGAGTGAGCCGGCGGTCGGGGTCGCGGCGATGTCGGACTGAGCGGACGTTGGAGGGCTGGATGGTAAAGCGCCGGACCGTGAACCGGCAGACGTTGCAGGGGCCGCAGGCAGAGCGGCGTGCAAGGTGGGCGATCGTGACCCGGGCGGCGTGAAGCTTGCATTCTGTGCCGGCCCGAGATAGACCCCAATCAACGGGCGGCGGCTGACGGAAGCGGCCCGCCCGAGCATGTACGCCCAGAGAATATCGGTCGTGCACCTCTGTGCGGCACTGCGTCGGCCGCGCGGGGTCTGTTCGTTGACAAACAGCACTGTGTCGGCAGTGGCGAAGTGCTGGCTGTCGGCGAAGGTTGGTGACTTCCAGCTGCCGGTCACGCGCCGCAGCTTCAGTACTCGGCAGATGACACGCGCGGCGTCATGACCGGGAACCGAGACAATCGTCAAATCGGGCGCCCCCGCAGTACGGGCTCTTCGCTTTCCTCCGGCGTGTCGAGCGACTCAAGCAGAACCGGCACGAAACTGTTGCGACTGATTCCCTCCGCCGCAACGGCGATCGGCACGTAATTCTCGCCATAGCCGCGTGCGACGCCGTGCGACGGATCGACACGCTCTACCAGCAACCGTTGCGTCTGTCCGACAAGCGCGAGCCGGTAGCGGCGTTTGCTCGCTTCCGCGATGAGGCGGATCTGCTGCGAGCGTTCCTGCTTCACTTTTTCCGGGATCTGTTCCTGCAGGCGGTCCGCCCGCGTGCCGCTGCGTCGCGAATAGGCGAACGTATGGATATGGCCAAACTCCAGGTCGGTGCAGAGAGCACGGGTCTCGTTGAAGTCGGCCTCCGTTTCTCCCGGGAAGCCTACAATGACATCGGTAGTGAGATTGAAATCGCTGCGGCGCGCCCGGATTCGCTCAGCCATGCGCGCAAACTGGGCCGCGGTGTACTGTCGGCGCATCTTGAGCAGGATGCGTTCGCTGCCGCTCTGCAGGCAGAGGTGCAGATGTGGACACATTCTGGGATGCTCGAGCAGCGAGAAGAAGCGGTCGTCGAGCGAATCGGGCTCCATGGACGAGATCCGTAACCGGTAGTCACCGTCGAGCTCGAGCAGGCGTTCGATCAGCTCGCTGAAACCGACGTCTCCGTGACGGTAGCGGCTGATGTTGACTCCGGTGACCACGATCTCCTTGTAGCCTTTTTCCAGTGAACCCTGCACGTGCGTGAGCACGTCTTCAGGAGCACGGCTGGTCGCGTGGCCCCGTACGAAGGGAATGATGCAGAAGGTACAGTAGTTGTCGCATCCGTCCTGAATCTTGACCATGCTGCGCGTATGGAAGATCGGGTCGGGAACCGAGTAGCTGAAAAGATCCCGTTCCAGCGACTCGGGGTGCAGGATCTCGCCGTTGAGATGCGCCTCAACCAGGTCCAGTACGTGCCGCTTGTGTGCATTGTCCACCGTGAAGGTGCGCGGGCGCCGTTCGAGTTCCTGGCGATGACTCTCGACAAAACAGCCGGTGACCACCACCAGCGCGTCCGAACTGCGTTCGGCGCGATAGATGGTGTTGCGCGACTTGCGGTCGGCCTTGTTGGTGACGGTACAGCTGTTGACGATGTAGGCGTCGGCGCTCTGGTCAAAGGGCACGATGGTGTAGCCGGCGCCTTCAAACTCGCCCGCGAGCGAATCGGTCTCAAACTGGTTCAAACGGCAGCCGAGGGTCTGAAACGCCACGCGCCGGCCATTGCTCACGGCCATCAGCGCACCCCTCCGGCAGTCGCCCGGCTCTGCACCAGCCGCCCTTCCAGCGACAGCGCCGCCGCTTCGGTGATCTCAACCTCCGTGTAGTGCCCGGCCGTTTGCGCTCCGTTACGGCTCTCGGGAACCTCGGGAACCTCGGGAAACCGCACGATGAGCCGACCCTCCGTCTTGGCGGTCAGATAGCCCGGCTTGCGGTCGGGGCCTTCTACCAGTACGGTCTGTCGCGTTCCAATCAGGTCGCGGTTGTATGTACCCGACGTCTCCTGCAGCACGTCCGAAAGCAGGTGCAGTCGGCGCCGTTTCTCTTCTAACGGAACATCGTCTGCCCAGCGTGAGCTTGCGGCGCCGGGACGGGGTGAGTACATCGCCACGTACGCCATGTTGAAGCGGAACTCCTTCATCGCCGCGACGGTGTTCTGGAACTGCTCCTCGGTCTCGCCGGTGAAGCCCACAATGATGTCGGTGAAGAGCGTTGCCTCAGGGATCGTGGTTCTGATCTTCTCTACGATGCGCCGGTACCGGCTCAGCCGATAGTTGCGGTTCATGCGGATCAGGATCTTGTCGTCACCCGATTGGAGTGGCAGATGGATCTGCCTGGCGAGGCACGGATACTCGGCAATTACGTCGATCACCTCATCGGTCATGTCGTGCGGATGCGGCGAGGTGAAATAGAGCCAGAATCGGTCGTCATGTTCCTTGCCGATGCGGCCGATGCCGCGCAGCAGCTCGGCAAAATCGATCTCGTTGCTGTTGCGATCACGCCCGTAGGAGTTCACGTTCTGGCCGAGAAGCGTAATCGATCGATACCCCGACTGCACCAGCCCTTCAACCTCCGCCAGGATCTCGCCGGAGGGCCGCGATACTTCACGGCCCCGGGTGTACGGAACGGCGCAGAAGGTACAGAACTTGTCGCAGCCGTTCTGAATCGGGACGTAGGCATCGAACGGAGAGGAGTAGGAGGGAGCGATGTTCCAGTAGTCGGTGCGGCGGTCGGCCGGCTCGACGCGCGTGCTATTGAGCACCGGAATCGGCCGCAGCGAAGCAGAAGCGTCGTGCCGGCCGGCGGCGTACGGGGTAACCACGCCGTACTGGCGGATGATTTGCGGCAGCCGGGGGAGATCGTTGATGGTGAACAGGAGGTCAAAGCGCCGCAGGAACTTCTCGTGATCCGCGGGCAGAATGCAGCCCGACACGAAGGTCAACAGACTGCGCTGGTTCTTCCACTGGTTCCATTTGTGTATCTTTGCATACACCTTGTCGATCGCTTTCTGGCGGACCGAGCACGCCACAATGCCAAGAAGCGACGCTTCTTCCTCGCGATCGGTGCGTTGGTAGCCCATCGATTCCAGGACGGTGCGAATACGCTCGGAATCCGAGAGATTCATCTGGCAGCCAAGTGGTATCAGGCAGTATTTCATGGTGTTCTCAACGTAACTCAACTCAACGGACGTTCGTTAACGACGTTCGCCGGAAATTCTGGATTAAAAATAGACCTCTGCAAAGAGTTGCTCCGGCGGCACTCCCTGTTCCTTCAGGATATCAAAGGCCTCATAGATCATATCGCAGTTGCCGCAAAGGTAACAGAGTGTATCGGGGGCAACGGGACTCTGCCGCAGGAAGTCGGTAACCCGGCCCGAAAAGTCTCCCCCGTCGCCGCGTGACACGCAGGACAGGTAGCGCGCCGGATCGTATCCGTCGGCTTCATACGTTTCTTCGCGGAACCGCACACCGTGGAGCAGGGTGTAGTCGAGCTTTGGGTACGCGCGCACGAAGGAGCGAAACGGCGATATGCCGGTTCCGGTAGCAACCAGCAGGAACTTTCTGTTGTCGCGCGCCTCCGGATCGATGGTGAAGTACCCAAACGGTCCATCGATTGCGAGTATATCTCCCGGCCTCACGGAGTGCAGCTGCGGCGAAACGTAGCCGTCGTCTACCTCCTTGACCAGTATCTCGAGAAAACCGTCCTGCGGTGCGGAATACACCGAGTATTCGCGGGCGTCAATCCTGCCAAAAAGCCCGACGGTTATATACTGTCCCGGCTCAAACTGCATTCCGTTTCTTGCCGCACGAACAACAAAGGCGTTGCCGCCGAGCTCCCGAACCAGCTCTACAGCGTGTGCCACTCCGTGTGCGCGGGGCGCAACAGTCTCCATGACGGCAGTATGGGAAAAATGACTGGGTGAGTCAACATTGTGCGGGCAACCGGTTTGCTTTTGACTCCTGATCCGCTATAGTAGAACTCAGAGCAGAGTATGAGTGACAGAGAACCCGCGGTCCAGCGTAAGCCTGAATGGCTCAGAATCCACCTCAATACCAGCGAGAGTTTTCGTGATCTCAAGGTGCTGATGCGTTCCAAACGGCTCAACACGGTGTGTGAAGAGGCCAGGTGCCCCAATATGCATGAATGCTGGGGCGACCATCGAACCGCTACCTTCATGATTCTGGGTGACACCTGTACCCGTCGCTGCCGGTTCTGCGCGGTGAAGACCGGGCTGCCCGGAGCGGTGGACTGGGGCGAACCACAGCGAGTTGCCGAGTCGGTGGCCGAGATGCAGTTGCGTCACGCGGTGATCACCATGGTGAACCGTGACGACCTTGCCGACGGCGGTGCTGCCGTCCTGGCCGCTACGGTGGGCGCAATTCACGAGCACGCTGCCGAGTGTTCGGTCGAGGTGCTGTCATCCGACCTGATGGGCGACAAAGACGCCATCGGAGTGCTGGCGGCGAGCCGCCCCGAGATCATGAGCCATAATATCGAAACTACACGCCGGCTGACCCGCGTTGTGCGCTCCCGCTCAGACTACTACCGGTCGCTCTCGTTTCTGCGCATCGCAAAGGAACTTGACCCCGAAGCGGTGGTGAAGTCCAGCATGATGCTGGGGCTTGGAGAAACCCGTGACGAGGTACTCGAGTCGATGGACGACCTTCTGACCAACGGTGCCACCGTAATGAACCTGGGCCAGTACCTTCAGCCGTCAAAAACTCACATCCCGGTACAGAAATACTGGACGCCGGAGGAGTTTGCCGAGCTCAAGGAACGGGCGCTGGAGAAGGGGTTTGACCACTGCGAGGCCGGCCCGCTGGTGCGTTCCTCTTACCACGCCGGAGAGCAGTACGAGAGCTACCGACGGCGGATCCATCCGCTGTATCGAGAAGCGCAGAGCTGAGCAGATCTGAACTGGTACCGGATCGCGCCGGAATACCTGTCGCAAAACGGGTGGCCAGAATTTTCTCCGCTAATTGTGTTACCTTTCTCCGTTTCTGTGGTTATAGAGAGTGAAAACGGGCCGCACGTTCGCGGGATCGTTGGTATTTTCGCATTTCGGTGTTAGCTACCGGAGGTTTTCACCTCCTTTCCTCCGGAGCGCTCCTTCAGCCTCCTCCGCCGCGTCGGGAGGAGGCTTTTTTTATGCTCCGCCCCGCGTCCGTACACCAATCTCCGTACACCAGCTTCCGGTACGTTAATCGGGCGCAGGCCGATCGCGCCGCAGCGGCAGAACTGCCAGGTTGCGGTACTGAGCCCCCTTCGGCGTGAGACGACTCTCTACCACGGCTACTTCTACGGCGTCAAAGCGGATGGGTGCGGCGGGCAGCGCAGTCAGCGTCGCGTCGGCGCACTCGAGAAAGCGCCTCACCGCCGCGCCGGGATTCTCAGCCTCGCGGCGGACGTACCCAACGGTGACATGCGCCTGGAACGGTCGTGTCTCGCAGCGAATGCCGCATTCGGCGAGACCGCTGCACACTTCGCCGTAGACGCGGA
Source organism: Spirochaetaceae bacterium (assembly GCA_003558175.1). Taxonomy (GTDB): domain Bacteria; phylum Spirochaetota; class Spirochaetia; order DSM-27196; family PWMO01; genus PWMO01. The sequence continues at coordinate 1,089 of PWMO01000067.1, read as the reverse complement.
GCAGCGTCCCAGGTCGAGCCGGCTCCGCGGTGCGGTTCTCCCGCGGGTTGCCGCTGCGCACGGCGTCTGCAGGCGCGTCCCTGTGCGCTACACCCGGCTCGCGCAGACCCGCCCAGACAACGCGTGGACGCCGCGGCGACGGAAAACAACCGAACCGTGATACTTCAAGACTCACACATGGGCATGCGGCGAGCCGCGGTTGCAGCGCTGCTTCAATCCGGCCGATTGACTCTGCCGGAGTATCGCCGAGAAACTGCAGCGTGAGATGCAGATTCTGCTCGCCGATCAGGCGGATCGGGGTTGGAGTCCGATGGGGGCCGATAGACCGGCTGCGTGCCTCGGTTTCGTTGGAGTCGTCCTGCGTTCGGCCAGGCTCCAGAGACGCTTCCTCGAGCGCTTTGCGGGCCGTGGAAGCCAGCAGGGCGCAAATATCAGGCGGTGGCTGAATTGCCAGGAATAGCCGCTTGCTCTCCATTGATGGTATAGTAGCGTGCCATGTCAGACAGAGTCAAAGAGCTGGAACGGCTCATTCGGTACCATCAGGATCTGTACTACAACCGCGAGCCGGAGATCTCGGACGCGGAGTTTGACCGGCTGTGGGACCAACTGCAGCAGCTGGCTCCCCAAAGCCCGGTGCTGACCACCGTGGGAGTGGATCGCTCCGACCGATTCGAGAAGCGCGCCCACCGGTTGCCGATGAACAGCCAGGACAAGGCGGCGGATGCCGAGGCGTTTCTGAAGTGGGCTACCAGAATCGATCATGAGTTCTATATCGCGCAATATAAAATGGACGGGGCAAGCATCGAGCTGCAGTACGATGCCGGCGAGTTTCGCTACGGGGTAACGCGGGGCGACGGCCTGGTGGGAGACGATGTCAGCGCAAATGTGCGGCGCATGCAAGGCGTGCCGCAGCGTATCGCATCGGGATTCAGCGGCGGAATCCGGGGTGAAGTGATGATGTCGCGCAGCGTACATCGTGAGCACTATTCGGACAAGGCAAACTGCCGCAACGCGGCCAACGGCGTTATGAAGCGCAAGGACGGGCAAGGCGCCGACCTGCTGGAAGTGATCTGTTATGACGCGCTGCAT
>PWMO01000547.1 GCA_003558175.1 Spirochaetaceae bacterium | reverse complement strand
TGGCAACGGACCGACGATCGTGGCGGTGGACGGGAAAGGCAGAGCGCTGCGGCCCGGGATGCTCTGGTTCGATGGGCACGGGACGCGCATCGAGGGAGATCCGTCGTTCTTTCTGCCCAAGGTTGCCTGGTTTGCCCGGGAGTATCCGGCTGCGTTCGAGCAGACGCGATGGTTTCTTTCGTGTCCTGAATACGTCAGTTATCGGTTAACCGGCATTCCAACCACCATAACGCCGTCGGACGAGTTCTCGCCGTACATCTGGTCACCCGAGGGCATCGCGCGCTACGCGCTGGACGAACGCAAGTTCCCCCCATTTGTCTTTGCCGGCGAGCGAGTTGGTGCGGTGACGGAGAACGCCGCCGACGCTCTGGCAATCCCCGCGGGAGTGCCGGTTTTCGCCGGCGGATCGGATTTCCTGATGAGTCTGGTGGGAACCGCGACGGTCAGGGCCGGTCGCACCTGCGACCGGGCGGGAACCTCTGAGGGCATAAACTACTGCAGCGAGCACCCGATTCTTGACAAACGGTTGCGGTGTCTGCCGCACACCATTGCGGGCAGGTACAACGTTGCCGGAATCCTCTCTTCGACCGGCAGGATCTTCGAGTGGTTTCGCGAGATCTCCGGACAGGGGGGTGTAAGCTATGCCGACATGCTGAATGCCATCACGCACGTCCCGCCGGACCATCACATCCCGTGGTTCTTTCCGTCTATTCGGCGCGGCGCGGCGTGGGAGTTCAGCCAGGGCATGTTCATCGAGCTTGGAGCACAGCACGGTATCGCGGAGATGGGCCGTGCGGTGGTGGAATCAATTGGGTATGCGGTGCGCGAATCGGTTGAGATTCTCGAGCAGGCCGGCTGCTCAATTGACGAACTGCGCGTCTCCGGCGGCCAGGCCAAGAACGGCCCTTGGAACCAGATGAAGGCCGATATCATCGGCAAACCGGTGCTCGTGGGCCAGGTGCCGGACGCCGAGATTCTGGGCAACGCCTGTGCCGGCCTTGTTGGAATGGGGCACTACACAAGTCTTGAAGAGGCCGGTGAGACGTTGTACCGGGTATCGGCACGGTTCGAGCCTGATTCCGCGCGCCACGCCCGCTACACCGAGTCCTATCTGCGCTACTGCGCCGCCTACGAGACGTTCCGCAACGCGTTACGCCACTGCTTTGAAGTAAGCAGCAAATAGACTATATTGTAACCGAGGAGAAGTGAGCGGGTGTTTTTCTGGTTCGGTTTTCCGTTCATCGCATTTCTGCCTGTCTTCCTCGTGTTTCTGGCCCTGAGGGGTTTTCTGTTTATGTTTCGCCCGCCGCAGCGTGGCGGCCTGTTTCCAGGGTACGAAGGCGAGCAGGAGCTGCTGGCGCAGCTGGAAACCAGGGGGTACTCTCACCGCCAGGCGCGTGACCGTCAGGCTCAGCTCTTCAAGCTCGCCTATCGACTTGGCGGGCGTCTCACCGTATCTGACATTGTGATAGAAACCGGAATGGGACTCACCGAGTCACAGGCGTTTATCGATTCCATGGTTGACAACAGCCACGTCCGCATGGAGGTGGACGCCAACGGGCTGGTGATCTACGAGTTTCCCGAGATCATCGACCGTTGCCGCCGCGACGCCGAACGGGGGCGTTGAGCCGGCGGTCCGGCACGCGCTGTAGCGGGGGCGTTGAGCTTGCGCCACGGCACGCTCTGCCGGCGCAGGTCACGCCTCAAGCGAGGCGCCTATCAGGTAGCGCTGATACGCCGCGCGAACCTCTCGCTGGACCGATTCAAGGCGCTGAAAGACGTCGTCATCCCCGCCGGTTGCCAGCTGCATGCGTCTGGCGAGTGCCGTGCGCAGTTCGGTGTTCTCAGGGATGCGGTGTACCTGTCGGTCCTCGAGGATCTGCAGGAAGTGCTCGATGCGGCGCAAAAAGATGTAGGCGTCGTGCAGCAGCACGCCGACCTCCTTCGGCAGCAGACCGTGTTCCACCAGTGATTCCAGACCGTGCAGCGTATTGGCGTTCAGTATTGCCGGGTGCGTATCACAGTGCGTCAGCTGCAGCCCCTGCACCAGGAACTCGATATCGCGGATGCCGCCCACACCGTTCTTGATGTCCGAGTCCGGGTCCGAGCGTCGGACTGCGGTGTTGCGCAGTTCGGCAATTGAGCGTGCGACCCGGTCACGCTCGGACTTCTCGTTCAGAAGCGGTCGCACACGATCGAGAAACCGCTGCCCAACGGTCAGATTGCCGGCGATGGGGCGCAGTTTCAGCAGCGCCTGGTGCTCCCAGAGGGACGCGTGCTGCCGGTAGTACCGCTCCAGTGCGCTGTCCGGCTGAGCCAGTGTGCCGGCACTGCCGAACGGGCGCAGGCGCAGGTCGACCCGGTAGAGATAGCCCTCTTCGGTGTGGCTCGAGAGCGCGGAACGCAACTGCACCGTCACTCGGTCAAAGAGCCGCTGGTTCTCCTCGCGGCTGCGGGTTTGGTCCGGCTCGAACAGGGCGAGGAGATCAATGTCGGAGCTGTAATTCAACTCGTTGCCGCCCAGCTTGCCGAACGCCAGGATGCAATAGCGATCGGCGGCGCGTTCGGTGGCTGCGGGGTCGTCGCTGCGGCGCCAGATGTCTTCAAGCACCGCCTGGGTAAGAACGGACGCAAGGTTGGACAGCTCCTCGGTTACCTCCACCAGCGGTACGTGCAGACAGATATCGCGTGTACCGATGCGCAGGATCTCGCGTCGGCGAAAGCGCCGCAGTGCGTTGAGCCAGGACCGTTCGTCCAGTTGATGGTTGTATGCCTGTCCGGTGAACTGCAGCAGATCGGCGTGGATCTCTTCGCGCGTGCGCTGTTTGCGGACCACTTCGTACTCGGTAACCCAGTCTAGAAAGTCGGGGTTGCGGATCAGGGTGTCGGAGAGAAACTGGCTGCCGGCGAAGATCGCGATGAGAATTCGCAGTCGCTGAGGCTGCAGCTGCAGCCGCCGGATGTGATCGACCGGATTATCGATTGCCGTGATGAACCGGTCCCAGTTGTTCAGCGCCATATCGGGGTCCGGGCAGGAGCGCACCACGTTGCGTGCGAGAATTGCCAGCTCGGCGAAGAGAAACTGCCGTTCGCCCGTCCCCGCCATGCGACGCCACGCAGCGTAACTGCGTTCGACGTTCTGGAAACCGCCGCGCAGCAGGATGTCTCGCTTGCGTTCGTCATCCAGGTCCTCGCTGAGGATCAGGTCGGCGATGTTGCCGGTTACGTCGTTGGGCATTGCATCGCGACCCAGCTCCCGTTCGACGAAGGCGCGGATCTCGGCGGAGCGGGCCTCGAACTCCATATGCAGTTGTTCCGCCGGCGGAAGCGAACCGCGGGTGCGGTACCCCATGCGGCGCGCCAGGTGCAGGTACTCGGGTGAGTCGAGCTGCGGCAGGAAGAGGTCCTGCGCGTTGCCGCGAAGCATGCGCAACCCGTTGATCAGCGTGCGGAAGAAGCGATAGGCGGCGATCAGCCGTTCAGCGTACTCCTGGTGCATCTTGCCGGCTTCCACCAGAGCCTGCAACGCGAGGTGGATGCGTGGTGTGCGCATCCTGCGGTTGGTTCGTCCGTGAAGCACTTGCAGGACCTGCACCGCGTACTCAAGGTCAACCAGTCCGCCCGGGCTGAACTTGGCGTTGAGCCGGTTGGGCTCGCTCTTCTCCTGCAGCTGCAGCGCACGCAGGCGTTTGAGCTCCTCCAGGTCAATGGTGCGCCCGGTATAGACCAGCTGGTTGCGAATGCTCTCAACGTGACGCCCCAGCTCGGGATCTCCGCCGATTCGTCGCATGCGCACCAGTGCCAGCTGCTCGAGCGCCGCCGCTTCACGCCGGTAGTACTTGGTGAACGAGGCAAGACTGACCGCGATCGGACCCGCGCTGCCGTGAGGCCGCAGGCGCAGATCGATGTGAAAGACCCCTTCGCGCTTCGCTTCTATCAGCGACACCGCGTCCTGGAACAGCCGATCGAAGAACTCACGGTTAGCTACCCGTTCGGCACCGTCGGTCTCACCGTCATCCGAGTAGAGAAACATCAGCTCGATGTCCGACGCGTAACCCAGCGCTTCACCTCCCAGCTTACCGAGGCCCATGATGCTGTACGTAGCCGGCAATCCGGCGGCGGTCCGCGGGGTGCCGTAACGCGCCGCGGCCGATTCAAGCGCAATCTCCACCGACGCATTTACAATCGCTTCAGCGAGAGCGGTCAGTCGCGAGCTGAGGAAGAAAAACTCCAGCTCCGGATTGCGGATGTGATCCAGGTCGATGAGGTAGTTCTGGTTGTCCTTGAAATCGTTCAGCGCGGTGCGCTTCTGATCGCGACTGGTGGCAGCTGCAAGCGTTCGTCGCAATGCACCGGCCATCTGTTCCGGTTCCAGGCTCAGCAGTTCTGACTCGCTGCCGGTTCCGAGCATCGGCAGGACGCTTTCGTGCTGCTGCCGCAGAAAATCTTCCCAGAGATAGTCGCTCGCTCCGAGCAGGCGGGCCAGATCCTGCAGCACCTTGGGACTGGAGAGCATTGCCCCCAGGCGGCCATGGCGCGAGAGGTCAATGAAATCCTGAATCAGTGTTTCGAAGCGCTGCAGCGCCCGGTGCGGATCGGGCGAGCTGTGCAAAAAATAGGTGAACTGTTTGGTAAAGGCGACCGAGAGGCGGAGCTGGTTAAGGGAGGCCTCATCCGTGATCGGTCTGCCCGAAGCGTCCACAAAATCAAATTGGTCCTGGACGCGCCGACCGACCGTTCGAATCTCCACGTGCTCAATGGAAATTCCGTGCAGCGCGAGCGCCGTACTGAGGGCGTACAGAAAGAACGGCGTGTCTTCGGACAGGATCTGCATTCTGGTGACCTCCGGCAGGCTGGTGTCAAAGCTGACGTCCACCGGGTACAAAATGCGTTCGGTAAGCAGTTCGTTCTCTGCCAGTGCCCGAACCACCAGCTCCGTAACGCTCTTCTTGGCCTCGTCAAGGCTCTCCACGGTGTTGGCGTGCAGCAGCGGTATGATACGCTCGAGATGCCCACGGAACAGCTGCTCCCACTCCTGCGGCGGCGTGCTGATCGTCCCACCAAAGGTGTCCACAATCACGCGTCGACCTTCCTGTGCGATCTGTGCCGCCATTGCGCGTCGGTGCCGTTGCAGGTAACGTGCGCGTGACTCCTGATTGGGAAAGGCGCGCCGCAGCTCCCGCTGATCGATCTCCTGTTCGGCAACGGCTCCACGCGAAGTGTAGATTTCCCCGGAGAGGATGTGAAACCCGGTTGCCCCCAGTACACCGGTGAGAAGCGAGAACTCGGCGGGGTAGTCGTAGGCGACAACAGTGACCGTTGCCGGCCGCCGCGCTGCGTCATGTCTACCTGGGGAACCCAGAGAACCCTGGGGCGTCACGCTTGCTTGAACGCCGGTAGCGAGTGGATCCGGTGAGCGAAGCGGGTCGGGCAGCGCGTTGCGGTCATCCTGGTCCGTATCGCAGTCGATATGGATTTCGAAAGGGTTCTGATCGTTGAGGCGCTGTTGCATGTGATGGTGCAGCTCTATCTGCTGCGTCGAACACTCCTCAAAATAGCGCTGGGGCATCCGTTCGAGCCACTGTTCCATATTGACTCTACTGTAGCGCACAACGAGACAACGCGGAAGAGTCTTCTTCCGCGTTGTGGTTGATGGTCTGGTTCCCGCCGTCCGCGCGCGTCGAACGGCAGGTGTCGATGGTCAGCCGATCGCTTCAGGCCCAGCTTCTCCGCTGCGAATCCTGATGCAGTTCTCCAGCGGCAGAACAAAGATCTTGCCGTCGCCGATCTCGCCGCTGCGGGCGCCTCGAACCAGGGCGTCAATCGTCACCTGGACGAAGTCGTCGTTCACCGCGATCTCGATCCTGGTTTTCTTCAGCAGGTTGACTTCGATGTCAACGCCGCGGTACGACTCGGTATACCCCTTCTGCTGTCCGCAGCCGAGCGAATTGGTTACCGACATCTTGAAGACTTCGGCCTTGTAAAGCTGCTCTTTGACATCGTTGAGCTTGTGCGGCTGAATATACGCGACTATCAGTTTCATGTTGCTTTCATCCTCCTGTTACACGTTGTTCCGTTACATGTTGTTGAAAATCTGGAATCCACTGTAGGACTCCATCCCGTGCTCACCAATGTCCAGACCGATCAGCTCTTCTGTATCGCTGACACGGAGATTGTTGGTTGCCTTGAGGATGCCGAACAGAACCGCCGAAGTAACGACCACCCACGCGAATACCGCCACAACTCCCAGCAGCTGAACGCCAAACTGGCCCAGCCCACCACCGTAGAACAGTCCTACGACGTCGGGATCGTTCACGCCCGTGGCGAACAGGCCAACCGCCAGCGTTCCCCACACTCCGCAGACGCCGTGCACCGAGACCGCGCCAACCGGATCGTCGATGTGCAGCACCTTGTCGAAGAGCTCAACCGAGCCGATTACCAGCACGCCGGCCAGCGCACCGATAACCACTGCGCCAAACGGGCTGATCACCCAGGTTCCCGCCGTTATCCCTACCAGGCCTGCCAGCGCACCGTTCAGCGAGAAGCTGGGATCGGGCTTGCCGAACGCCAGCCACGACGTGATCATGGCCCCAACGGCACCGGCCGACGCTCCCAGCGTGGTGGTAACAAAGACATGGGCGATATCAAGGTCGGTCCCGGAGAGCGTGCTGCCGCCGTTGAAGCCGTACCAGCCAAACCAGAGTATGAACACGCCCAACGCAGCCAGCGGCATGTTGTGTCCCGGCAGCGCCTTGGGTACGGTCTTGCCGTCGACCTTCACGTACTTGCCGCGCCGGGCTCCAAGGAAGATCGCCCCCACCATTGCAGCCCAGGCACCGACGGAGTGGACCACGGTGCTACCGGCAAAGTCGTGGAAGCCCATCGCGCCCAACCAGCCGTCATCCGACCATATCCAGTGTCCCGAGATTGGGTAGACCACCGCGGTTATGATAAGACTGTAAACCAGGTAGCCGGTAAACTTTGTTCGTTCCGCCATTGCTCCGGAAACGATCGTAGCGGCGGTGGCGGCGAAGACTACCTGAAACATCCAGTCACGGTAAATCACGTAATCGGCGCCGGCCAGCAGAAACTCGTCTCCGCCGATAAAGCCACCGATCGACGCACCGTACATCAGCCCCCAGCCAACCGCCCAGTAGGCCATTGCGCCAACGGAAAAATCCATCAGGTTTTTCATGATGATGTTGCCCGCGTTCTTGGCCCGTGTCAGACCGGTCTCGACCATGGCAAATCCCGCCTGCATGAAGAAGACCAGCGCCGCGGCCAGCACCAGCCAGAGCATATCGAACGACTCCTGGAACAGCTCGAGGAGTTGCGCCGTTGTTGCGTCCTGTGCGTAGGCAGTCTGACCGGCAAATAGCATCACTGTCGTCAGGCACAGGAGAAGGGTCCGTTTGTTCATCTTCGATGTCCTCCACGAAAATTGGGTATCTCTGGCATCTGCTTGTGCAATAGACGTACCAACCGGCGCTGCTCAGCAGAGCGCATTTTACAAACATATACGTGCAATAGACATACAGGTCGCACGAAAGCGTAGGCGCAGCTAGTTATACATTACAAAGACGTGTTGGAAAGAAAATACTAGTACAAAAACGTAGTACAGTAACGCATAAGCAACAAGAATGTAGGGATACGAGGATAGGCTGTGGCCGCCGTCGGGCGCGTGCCGGCGCCCGGGGAGGTGCCGTTATGGGGGCTTTGCGGGAGGTGGAATAGAACCGTTCTGGAGCCGCTGCAGAGCCCTTCTAACGGTGTTATCTCGAGGTGCGGAAAGCGCGGGGGTCGATACCGTGTTTGTGGACCCGTAATCCCATGATGCGCTCACTGACCTTCAGCAGGCGGGCCGCTTTGGCCATGTTGCCCTTGGTAGACTTGAGCGCGTCCATCAGCAGTTCTCGCTCAAGGTTATCGAGCGACTCCTGCAATGAACCGGTGACCACCGTATCGGTGGACTCGGCACTCTGCAGCGAGGGCGGCAGGTGATGACTGTGGATGACTTCATCCACGCTCAACAGTACCGCGCGTTCAATGCAGTTCTCCAGCTCGCGCACGTTGCCCGGCCAGTGGTAGTTCATCAACAGGTCGATGGCCGGAGTCGAGATGCGCCTGATAGGGGTGTGGTTCTGCGCGCTGTACTTCTCTACGAAGTGGTCCGCCAGCAGCAGGACGTCACTCTTGCGGTCTCGCAGTGGTGGTATGTGAATGGGAAACACGTTCAGCCGGTAGTAGAGGTCCTCGCGAAACTGGTTGGTCTCCATCAGCTGCTCGAGATTACGGTTGGTGGCCGTAATGATACGAACGTTGGCGCGAATGGTTTCGTTGCCGCCGACGCGCTCGAACTCCTTCTCCTGCAGTACACGCAGCAGCTTTACCTGCAGGATAGCCGACAGGTCGCCGATCTCGTCAAGAAAGATGGTGCCGCCGTTGGCGAGTTCGAAGCGGCCTTTGCGCATGCTGATCGCACCGGTGAACGACCCTTTCTCGTGTCCAAAGAGTTCGCTCTCGATCACGGTCTCGGGCAGAGCGGCGCAGTTGACCTTGATGAATGGCTTGGAAGCCCGCGGGCTGTTGTAGTGAATTGCCTGGGCTACCAGCTCTTTGCCGGTTCCGCTCTCTCCACGGATCAGAACGGTTGCCTCGCTGCGCGATACCTGGGCGATCATGTCGAACACCGATTGCATCGATTTAGAATTTCCGATGATGTTCGAAGGTTTGTATCTCGCGCGCAGCTCCTCCTGCAGGCGCGTGTTCTCCTCCTGCAGCCGACGCTTCTCTTCCATGTGGTTCTGCCTGATCTTGACCGCCTGGGCAATGAGTGAGCACACCACCGAAAGCACGCGCGCGTCTTCCTCCAGTTCATCTGGAGGGCTGATCGGCCGATCAACGCTGAATGCTCCGATGGTTTCGTTGCCGATCTTGATCGGCACACAGATGAACGAGATCTCCTTCTGTCGCTGACCGCTGCGCGCTCCGGTCTTGTTCAGAAACTCGGGATCATCGGCTATCCGAGGAATGATCTTGGACTGTCCGCTCTGGACCACCTTTCCGGTGATGCCTTCGCCGAGCATGTAGCGGCCGCGCTCGCGCTGGCTGTTGGAGAGACCGTACGCCGATTCGATGAAGATCTCGCCGGTCTGTCGGTTCAGCAATGTGATCGCGCCCCGGTGCATGCCGAGATGATCTGTGACGGCCTTCAGAACCGGATGGATCACCAGTTTCAGATCCATGCTCTGATCGAGAATCTGGCTGATCTCGAACAGAAGTGAGAGTTCCTCAAACTTTCCGTGGTAGGAGTTGGTCTCCTGCTGATTGGACACTACGGGTTGCCTCCTGCGTCAGCTGCAATACTACAATAATGTATGATTGTTCACAAGAACTCGGAATCCTGAT
>PWMO01000309.1 GCA_003558175.1 Spirochaetaceae bacterium | reverse complement strand
GCCGCCGAAGCGCCCGACGATCTTGACGTTCTGCTCCATGTAGCCCACGTCGTTTCGCACCATCTCAAACGGCCGCACCGTCACAAACGGTGCAATAGCCGCAACGACCGGTATCTTGCCGGTGGTTGCCAGCCCGGAGGCAAAGCCGATGACGCCCTGCTCCATGATGCCGAACTCAAGGTGCCGCTCGGGGAATCGGGAATGAAAGGCTCCAAGGCCCGAACCGCTCGAGCTGTCGGCGGAAATAGCAACAATATTGGCGCGGTCCGCTGCCGCGTCCGCCAGCGCCTCTCCAAACGTCTTGCGAGGATCTGCTGCTGCACTCATACGCTGATGCTCCTTTCGGCTTCGGCCAGCTCGCGCTCCGCCTGTTCCAGCTCTTCGGCGGTCGCCTTCCAGTAGTGATACTCAACTTTGCCCTCGGCAAACGAGAGGCCCCTGGACTTGACGGTGTTGGCAATCACTACCGACGGCTTGCCGGGCTCAAACGGCATGGACGCAGCAGCGTCCAGAATCTGGGGTATGTCATGGCCGTCTATCTCGCGCACCGACCAGCCGAAGGCGGCCCAGCGTTCCGCCAGCGGCTCGTAGCTCATGATGTCCACCGTGCGACCGCCAATCTGCAGGCCGTTGCGGTCCACAAACACCAGCATGTTGTCCAGCTGGAACATTGAGCAAGCCGCCGCCGCTTCCCAGTTGGATCCTTCGGCGAGCTCACCATCGCCCATGACCACGTAGGTCTTGATGTCCGTCTTGTCAATCTTTGCGCTGAGGGCCATGCCCCCGGCGATCGCCAGGCCGTGTCCCAGCGCACCGGTGTTGGTCTCTACGCCCGGCAGCTTGTGCATGCTGGGGTGTCCGGGGAGCCGCGACTTCATCGCGCCGTAGGTGTCGAGGACCGACTTATCAAAAAAGCCGCGCTCGGCCAGCGTGGCGTAGAGTGCCAGGCACTTGTGACCGGCGGACAGCACAAACCGGTCGCGTCCGGGCCACTTTGGCTCTTCCGGCCTGACGCGCATCACCTCAAAATAGAGTGTAGTGAGGATATCCGCTGCGGAAAGCGCGCCACCCCCGTGGCCCTGCTTCCCCGCGCGTACCATGCGCACGATGTTCTTACGGACCTCAACGGCTGCCTTCTGCAGGCGCTTGACGTCCGCGCTCTGTGTACTACTCAAAATGACTCTCCTGCTGTGGTGGGGATACCAGCGTGCAACTAGATAGCCCGCTTTACCGCCGTTCGTCAAGACCCGGGATGCAGCTGCTGGACCGGATTGCCAATTACTGATAAACTGGAGATTCATGGGCCGGGACTGCGGACTACCGTCACAGACACCAGGCTCTCAACACACATCCACAATAACAGCCACGGCTGGAAGGAGACATGCGTTATGAGTACGAAGAAGACGGTAAAAGAGAAACTGTCGGGCGTTCTTGCGCCAATGTGCACGCCGTTCAAGGCCAACGATGACATTGACTTTGACGCGCTTGCAGGCAACGTCAAAAAGATGAACGATTCCGGTCTGCACGGGTACTTCTCGCTGGGCACCAACGGCGAGTACAAGTCGTTGAGCCAGCAGGAACGGCTCAAGGTGCTTGAGACCGTGGTCAAGAACGCCTCGAGCGATATTGTAATCACGGCCGGTGCCGGAGAAGAGAGTACCAGAAGCACCATCGAGATGGCCAGGCTGGTAGCCGACATCGGAGCGGAGCTGATCAGCCTGCTCATGCCGAGCTTCTTCGCCAAGCGCATGACGGACGACGTTCAGGTTTCCTACGTCCTTGACGTTGCCGACGCCTCCCCCGTTCCGGTGGTGATCTACAACAATCCGTCGGTTGCCGCGGGCGTAACCGTCCGTCGCACGGTGCTGGACCGCATTTCCGGCCATCCCAACGTGGTGGGTGTCAAAGACAGCTCCAAGGAGACCTACAAAGAGAACCTCGGCGCCGGAACCGACAGCTTCTTCATCATGGCGGGCTCGGCCGGCTACTACCTGGACCTCCTCAAGTCCGGCGGCACCGGCGGCGTGCTTTCGCTGGCCAACGTTATCCCGGCGGCGTGCGCCCAGCTGTACGAGCTCTTTGTTGCAGGCAAGATAGAAGAAGCCGACAAGCTCAACGAGCGGCTGGTGACGCTCAACAAGCAGATCTCCGGCACCTACGGCGTGGCCGGCGTGAAAGCGGCTATGGATGTGGCCGGTCTTGTCGGCGGCAATCCGCGCAAGCCGCTTCCCGGCGTCAGCGAAGAAGACCGCGGCAAGATCAAGCAGATCATGGAAGAGAGCGGCTTCCTGTCGTAGTACCGCCCAGGTCGTGGTGCTGCGCGGGCACTCGACAGACGGAGCGCTGCCCGGCCGTCGGCGAGACGGCCTGAGAATCAAGAACCGCCGCAGTCCCGGGAACGGGGCGCGGCGGTTTTTTGTGGCTCATCTAAACTGCGGCTGCGGCTGCGTCAAGCCGGCTTGCGTCAACCTGCGTCAGGTCCGGATCAGGCTGTCCTCGGCGTCAAACTGCATTTCCCCCGGCGGGTCGATCACTTCCATGTTCTCGTGCGCCTCTACCTCCGGCAGAAGGTTCTCTGAGACAAAGATCTCGTCAACGTGCGACGAGTTGCGGATGCGCACCACGCGCACGCCCTCGGGACCGATCTTCTCGCAGGTCTTGATACCCGCCTGGATGGCGAGTTTGTCGGTAGCCAGAACCATGGGCACCTTGGCAACGGTGGAGACCTTGGCAGTCAGCGAGTTAGGATATACGGTGTCAAAATCGAGCTGGTCAAAAACGCGCTTGGTGGTGTAGTCGGCGCGTCCGAGTCCCACGGCGTTGCCGTGCGTCTCTTCGCTCAGGTCCAGAATCACGTAGTGCTGCACCTTTGGGTTGCCGGAGGCGTAAACCGTGCTGTAGCTCCCGGTGACGTTGGGGTCCATCCCGTCGCCGCTATGGTTCTTGCCGATCTCATCCACAATCAGCACGTCGATCTTCGGGATGAAGATCTGCGCCATACGTGACTTTGCCTCCTGCAGCAGCGCCGGTTCTTCTTCTTCTATGCGGTGAGTCTCAATTGCCAGGATCTTGCAGGTCTCATCGTGAGCGTTCTCTATGATGGCCACGCCGAAGAGTATTTTTGCGAACTTGACAATCGCCTTGCCGTAGGCCGGAACGTTTTCCGCCATTCGGTTGAATCCCTGGTCGTGGCACGCCTCGGCGCCCTGGTGCTTGGCCAGGCCGATCGCCATCATCTTGAACAGGCCGCTCTCGTACGGGCCACGGTACGCGGTATGCGGTTTGACGCGCCCCATGACCAGGATGCCGTCTGCTTCCGAGGCGTACTTGTCGACGTAGACCGGGCGCCCATCGTCAAGACTGCCGACCTGGACCACTTCCATACTGGAGCGAATGGGTGCCTCAACGGTCTCTTCCGTCACCCCCAGGCTCGCCAGAAGCTGTTCCTGCCCCTCGGCATTCCCTCCGCCGTGGCTTCCCATGGCCGGGATGATAAACGGTTTGGCCCCGAGCGCCTTCAGGTTGCGTACCACTTCACGGGTAAGGATGGGGATGTTGGCAATTCCACGGCTGCCTACCGTTATGGCAATAGACATTCCCGGCTTGACGGTTGCGGCAATCTCGGGCCGCGCCAGCTCGGCTTTGACCGTGTCGGGGATACTCTCAATGCGCTCTTCATCCAGCAGCTGGCGCACGCGCGCCATTCGCGGCAGCGGAGTGTCCTGCAGCATGCGCTTTACCACGCCGTGGCGGTCCCAGGAACTGTCTCGAAGCTTGTGACTCATTCTGATCTCCTTCAGTTGCGGGGATACTCTACCGTACGCCGGAGTCGCCTGTCAATCTGGATTATCGATATGCGAGGTTTTATACAGTAGCGCGTTACCGTTCGCTTCTGTTGCCGTAGTCCACTACAGAATCAAGGCGATTCTGGGTAGAATGCGGCATGAACATCCTGCTCGCAAGCGCCAATCAACACAAAGTCAGGGAGTTTCGCTCCATCTTCACCGGCCATCGCGTTCTGACGCCACCCGAGCTCGGGCTCGATTTTGACTACGAAGAAACCGGAGACACGTTTTTTGCCAATGCCTTCGGCAAAGCCGAGACGCTGTTTCAACTGTTCCAGCTTCATCGTGAATCCGCAGCCCGCGAGTCTACGACCGCATCAGCCGATCTGAATGGCGATCAGCTGGCGGTAATTGCCGATGATTCGGGCATCTGCGTGGACGCGCTCGACGGAGGTCCCGGGGTGTATTCGGCGCGGTTTGGGCGCAATGAGGGCGCCCGAAGCGACGAGGACCGCACGCGGCTGCTGCTGCAGAAGATGGAGGGGGTGGAAGAGCGCGGCGCCCACTACGTCTGCTGCATGGTTGCCGTCACTGGAGTAGACCGCTTCCTCTGCGCCCAAGAGACCTGGCACGGCCGGATCGCACACGCGCGGTCCAACGGCAGCGGAGGTTTTGGCTATGACCCGGTTTTTCTGCTTCCGGAGCGCGGAGTGACGGTTGCCGACATCAGCAATGAAGAGAAACACGCACAGTCACACCGCGGCAAGGCGGCGCGCACCCTGTTCCGCCTGCTGACCCACGCCGGCGTCCCGGCGATGTGACCCGCGAGGCATCGAACGCAGGCGACGGAACGCACGGGCGTGCCGGCCAGAGAGCACAGGCACGCCCGAGGGGCCGGAACCGGGACCGACGGACAGACCCCGGGAGAGCGATCTCAATCCTCTCGTCCGATGGCTGCTCTCCCGGTGATGCGCTTCTTCACGATGGGATACACCACGGCCGCTATGGCAGTAAGCAGCATAATCAGTGTCAGCGGGCGCTGGTAGAAACTCTCTATACCGCCAATCATGAGGGCCTGCCGGAAACTCATTTCCGCCAATCTGCCCAGCACGATACCCAGCACGATCGGTGCGGTGGGAAAGCCATAGCGCCGGAAGATCCAGCCTACTACACCAAAGGCCAAACACACCACCACAGGATACATCGAGTTGGTGACCGCATAACTGCCGACTATGGCAAACACAAAAATGAGGGGGTAGAGCAGTTTCTTACTCAGATCCGTTACGCGAACAAACAACTGCGCTCCCAGAAGCCCCACCACCAGAATAAACGCGTTGGCCATAAACATGGAAGCAAACATGCCGTACACCAGCTCAGGCTCATCAACGAACATTTCGGGGCCGGGATTCAGGCCGTGAACCAACAGCGAGCTCAGCAGCACAGCCGCGGTGGCACTTCCGGGTATCCCCAGCGCCAGCAACGGTACAAGAGCTCCACCCGCCGATGAGCTGTTTGACGATTCCGCCGCGGCTACGCCTTCAGGCGAACCTTTGCCGAACTCATCGGGTTTCTTGCTGAATCGTTTTTCCACGTCGTAGGAAATGAAAGCGGCAATGGTGCCGCCCGCACCGGGGAATATGCCAATGATGGTTCCCAGAATGCCGGCGCGCGTGATGTTCTTCCACACGGTCAAATAGTAGCTCAGCTTGGGCAGCTTATAGGCCAGCTTATCGAACTTTTCGCCTTTGCTGTAGTGTTCCAGATTGTAGAAAAGCTCTCCCAGGGCGAACAACCCTATGATGGCGGGGACGATGGAGAAGCCTTCGAAAAGCCGGACCTCACCGAACGTGAAGCGCCGCGTTCCCGCGAAGGGTTCCATGCCCACGGTGTTCAGAAGCAGCCCAAATACCACTGCTACGAGCGCCTTTTGCCAGTGCTTTCCGCCCATCGTGGCCACGGTCGTAAGGCCCAAGACGGTAAGCGCAAAGTACTCAGAAGGCCAGAACCGCAGCGCCACCCGCGCCAGTGGCGCGGCAAACAGGATAAGCACCACCGTTCCGATGATACCGCCAATAACGGAGGCGTACAGCGAAACACCCATGGCCTCGCCCACACGCCCGCTCTTTGCCATGGGGTAGCCGTCAAACGCGGTCACCGCCGCAGAAGGGGTGCCCGGTGTGTTGATGAGCACCGCCGAAACGGAGCCACCGTAATTGGCACCCTTGTAGGCCCCCAGAAGCAACACCATGCCCAGAATGGGTTCCAGGCGGAAGGTCATGGGCAGCAGCAGCGCCACCGCCATGGAAGGCGATATGCCGGGGATGGCTCCGAAAGTAATACCGGCAAAAACTCCCAGCAGGCACAAGAGAATGGCCATGGGGGTAAACATGATTTCGAAGCCGCCGCCCAGGTTTACAAGAATATCGATCATAATGCTGCCCCCTTCCTAACCAAACAACCCGGCAAACAGGGTACCGATGGGCAAGCGGACATACAGCAACCGAGCAAAAAAGAAGTGCGAAAATATCACCCAGCCCACGGGTACGGCGATCAGTTCAATTCTGTTACGCGATTCCAACACCCACATCATCACCACCAGAAATATCGCCGAGCTGAGATAATACCCGATGTAACGAAATGCAAAGAGGCTTGCCACAAGCACGCCGAATACGATAGCCACGCGCCACAAGCTGCCCCATTTTGGGTCGGGTACTTCTTCGCCTTTCAGCATCGGGATAAGAGCAAGAATCGTGACGGGGATAAGCACATAGAACCAGAAGCGCGGGATGGTAGCCGCGCTGGTAGCGACCGCCGCAAAGCGGGGCGTGGGAAACGAATAGGAAACAATGAAGAACAGCAAGCCGATCCAGAAAACGCCGGCCAGCACCAGCACCTGCCCCGTGTAGGGACGCAGTCTCTTGAACGGCCTGATCAGCACCCAGACCACTGCCAGCGCAACAATCAAGAAGACCAACTGCATCAGCAACCCTTGCCCTGCAAAAAACCTGCCAATTTGTGCCAATTAGGAACCCTCCGTCCAAGAAAATGGCGCAGACGACCGAGTGTTGTTCGGTCGTCTGCCCCTGGTGTGCTCAGCATTTGAGAAACGTATGGTGTGCCGTTCCCACCACAGAGGCTCTAAAAGAGCCTCAATCCAGCATGCCGAGCTCACGCAACCAGAACTCGGTCTTCTCCATCGTACTGTCAACGATCTTTCGGAAGTCGTCGTCAAACACCGCTCGGGGCATAATCGCGTTTTCGGCGTTGAATGCCCGCCACCGGGGGTGCTGGTGCACCTGGCTTACAATACCCTGGAACCACTCTATCATCGCCCGTGGGGTTCCCTGCTTCACCGCGAAGCCGCGCCAGATATGTTCGTCATTCAGCTCAGGGAAACCTAGCTCGGCAAAGGTAGGAGAGTCTTCAAAGCCGTCCATCCGCTCGGGAGAGGCTATTGCTGCTACCCACAGGTCACGACCCGCTGCGTTGAAGGGGTTACCCATTTGCACATCCGCCGCACCACCCAGTACCGCAGCCGCCCCCAGAGGGCCGGACTCAAACGGTGTTGCAGTGGCTTCCACGCCGGTTGCCTGCCAGATCATGAGAGCTTCAAAGTGCTTGTTGCCACCCAGTACCGGCACGGCCCAAACCTGTCGACCACCCCTCCGCCGGGCGTCCTCGATGATGCCGTCAAAGTCCATACCCGCATCACGGTCGCTCTTTCTGATTATAACCGCTGCGGGGTCGCGCTGAATCTTGGCAATCCAGTGATAACCGTCGATGAACGTACCCCGGTCAAACTCATTGGCAACCACGCTGTTGACGTTGGACATCGCCATGCCAAAGATGGTGTACCCGTCGGCAGGTCGATCCAGCACGGCGCGGGAAGCATTTATCGTACCTCCACCGGTGATGTTTTCCACCACGAAGGTAGCGTCGGTGAACTCGCGGGCGATATCGACAAAAAGCCGGGTAGCTACGTCCATGCCACCACCGGGGCCCACGTGGGTGATGATGGTGATTGGGCGGGTTGGCACCCAGGGACCTTCGGCTGCAGCCGGGGCCGCCTCTGCCGGTTGCTCCTGCTGTCCTCCGGCGAAGACACCAACGGTCAATGAAACAAGAAGCAACAGAACCAATGCTCGTTTCATACTCTCTCTCCTTTTGGGAAACAAATAATTAAGAAACAGAAACCTCACACCGGACCCTACGGGCCGGTTTGTTTTAACCACTACTCACGACCACGAGAGACGACGGGCAACTCACGCGTGCGACGTCTACACTTTTCACGAAAAAGTTGATTCAACCTAAACCCAAACCATTGAGCTGTCCAATAAAAGGTCTGTATACCCATCATTCGATTCCTTTATACCGGCCTGAGATGCGCGATTACCCCTCCCCCGGAACCAATTAGTTCAGGGAAAAGTCTGTTCGGTAGACTTCAGGCGCATGGAACGAACGTCGCGGCGTCAGGATTATCCACAATTTGCCGCCGTTAGACTACTCTGCACCCCTTGAATTGTCTAATAAAAGGTCTGTATACTACTCATTCGAGATTTTTATAACGTATGGATGTAGTCAAATTTCGGGCATTCTACACGGTCGCCAAACTCAAGAACATCAGCAAAGCGGCAGAACAGCTCTACTACACCCAGCCCGCGGTCAGCGCACAGATACGCGAGCTGGAGAACTCCTACGGCACGCGGCTGTTCAGACGCGTCGGCCAGCGCCTGGAGCTCACCGCGGCCGGGGTGGAGTTGCTGCCGTACGCCGAGCGGCTGCTGAACGTGTTTGAGGAATCACTCAACGTGGTGCATGACGCAGTAGACGCCGCCGGTCGCCTGGTGCGCATCGGCGCCAGTAGCATGCCGGGGATCCATCTGCTTCCCGCACTGCTCGCGGCTTACCGCGAAAAACACCGCGACAGCTCGTTTTCGCTGCAGATCACCGGTGCCAATCGGATTGAACAGCTTCTCACCTCCAACGAGATAGACGTCGGTATCCTTGGCCGCGCCGCCCGCTCCCGCAGCACGTCACGGCTGACCGGCGTGCTGCTGATGAAGGATCCGCTGGTGGCGGTTGTCTCGCACCAGCACCAGTTTGCCGGCCGCAAGACAATCCAACTGGCTGAACTCTCCGACCAGTCTTTTATCATGCCGTCGCGCGAGCTGCTGACGCGAAAGGCGGTAGAAGAGCGGCTGCGCGCCCTGGGGTTGGGGTTCAGCGTGACACTCGAGGTGTCCAACACCGAAGCTATCAAGAGAATGGTCATCCACAACCTCGGCATGACCATTCTCTGCGCATCCATGGTACAGACGGAGGCCTCCTGCGGCTGGCTGGAGGCCATCCCGGTGACGGGACTCAACCTGCACCGCAACGTCTGGCTCGCGTACCCGGACGACAAGGCCGAGCTTCCGGCGGTGCGCGAGTTTATCGACTTTGTAGTATCACACTTCGCCGCTGAAGAACCCGTCGAGTAGCGGCTGCAGCTTCTTGCGCGAATAAGCCAGGTTGCCTTGCGCAAACAGTGCCGTTGCCCCGTCTACCGATGCTCCTGCTACGGCATCGGCAGCAATTGGCGTGAGCTCCAGCTCACTCGCGGTCAGAAAATCGAGCAGCTTCTTGCGCAGCGCATCGTCCGGGC
>PWMO01000224.1 GCA_003558175.1 Spirochaetaceae bacterium | reverse complement strand
GTTGTCCACGCACCTCGGGGTGGAGCTGCTGCAGCCGCTCTTCGATCTGCGCTATTGTGGCCGGCAGGGTCAGAGAGACAGCCTCCTCTCCGGTGCCGGTTATGTCCAGCAGCGGACCGAAATAACGCACCACCGGGTTGGCGGTTCCTCGCTCAGACGGCGTCATTGGTGATGGTGCTTCTCGTGATGGATTCGTTTCTGATGGTATCATTTTGCTTCGTCGGTGGGGCTGATCAGAACCTCGATTCTGCCGTCGGCGTCTTCATCGCCAAGGCTGCGAACGAGTCCCACAACCACCTGCTGGAAGACATCTTTCACGAAGCCATTCATCACCACGGGAGTTCCATCTATTGTCAGGGCTACTTCGCGCAGAGACGAGCGGTCGTTTTGACTGTCGTGTGCCATATTGTTCCTCCTGTTCTCTTGTTTTGATGCGGGGGCCGTCGCCGGGTGCTGGGCCGACGGTGCAATCCCGGGTCGGAGCCAAGTCAACCCCAGATCAGCGCCGGCAGCTCCGGTGGCAGCGGATTCCGCGGCACGTCGTGCACAACAAGTGCGCACTGCTCAGGCTCGAACTTGAGCCGTCCGTCCGCGCCCACCGTCTGAACCATGATGGCGCCGTCCACGAGTCGGCCTTCAACCAGCAACAGGTCCACGTCCGCCAGTATCGTCCTCATCCACGGCGGAATCTGCAGCGGTGTGGTGCGCGGCTCGAGCGCATCGCGCAGCTGCAGCTGCCACCCGTCGGGCGTTCGAAACACTACCGGATCGGCGCCCTCCGCTGCAAAGCTCTCGGTGTCCCGCAGGCGTGATCCGGAGCCGACCGAACCTGTTGCGGCGCCGCCGGCCGTCGGGGCGTTCGCCACCGCAGTCGGCGTGCAGTGTTGGTGTCCGACTTTGATTGCCGCCGCTCTCAGGCCGCGCCGCTTCGCCTCGGCGAGCAGCGCCCGCAGAACGGTGCTCTTGCCGCTGTTGGAGTAACCAACAATAGCGACGGTCTTCACGGCAGGCGTTCCTTGGTCTTCTTAACCAGCTCGATCGCGCCGATACGCATCGACTTGTCTACCGCCTTGCACATATCGTACACCGTCAGCGCCGCCACGGCTACTGCCGTCAGCGCTTCCATCTCGATGCCTGTCTTGTCGGTGCAGCGTGCCTCAGCCCTGATCGAGATGCCCGTCTCCTCCAGCGTGAGCTGCACATCGACAAACTCTATCTCGACCTGGTGGCAGAGCGGAATCAAACCGGCGGTCTGCTTGGCGCCCATGATTCCGGCCAGCTTGGCAACCGACAACACATCACCCTTCTTCAGGCCGTTCTCTCGCACCAGCTGCACCGTGTTCGATTCCAGCTCGATGAATCCGCGGGCGGTAGCGGTGCGGCGCACCGACGGCTTGGCCGAGACATCGACCATCCGCGCGTTGCCGTCTGCCGTTACATGGGTCAGACCGCCGCCCGGTTTGTAGGATTCTTGCCGAGCCGGTTCACGATCGAGTGAGCTCATCTCAACCTCCGATCTCCACCATCGACCGGTTGGTGCAGACGGTGCCGTGTTCCGGCTTCAGAGCCACGGTACGCATGATGCTGCGTCGCGGATTCTCAGGATCGAACACTACCTCTTCGTTCGAGTGCAGACACGGCTTGAGAATTCCGGTTGACAGCAGTCGAATGCGATTGCACTCTTCACACGGCAACGGTCGGTCACAATCGTGGTTATCGTGCTTCTCCGCCTCAAGGCTGTAGAGGGCGATGCGTTGGTGAATCAGCCCGTTCGCATCGCAGAATGCGCGGATTGCCTCCAGTTCTTTGCTGGAGGTCTCCGGCCCAACGACGGTGTTGACCTTGATGCGTTCGATCCCGGCGTCGCGTGCGCAGAGAATGCCGTCGATCACGCTTTGCAGCTGTCCGCAGCGGGTAATATGGCGAAACTTCTCCGGGTCGAGGGTGTCCAGCGAGACGTTGACCACGTTGAGACCGGCAACTTTGAGTTCACGGGCGAACCTCGGCAGCAGAACTCCGTTGGTGGTCATCGCGACGGTGAAGATGCCGGGAACCGCCGCAATGGACTGCACCAGCTCCACCACTCCGCGTCGGGTCAGGGGTTCTCCGCCGGTGAGGCGGACTTTGTTGATACCGAGGTCGGCCGCGGCGCTGACCGCTGCAAGAATCTCTTCGAAGCTCAGGATCCGCTGCGGAGTAATGGATTTGAACGAGCCGCACGGCATGCAGTAACTGCAGCGCAGGTTGCAGCGGTCGGTTATCGATATGCGAAGGTAGTCAATTACTCTACCGTATGAATCGAACATATACCTCACTCCCCGCATCGAGCGATTCCACGCCGCGGTCGATACGGAAGAACAGTGTCGCATCCGACAGCACGCTGACGTGTCCTGAACCTTTGTATGCCAGACGCACCACCGCACCGTCGCGACAGACGCCCGGCAGCAGCTCGTGACGATCCGGGTTCCGACGCCGGAAGCTTTCGGCAAGCGGCAGTCGCGCTTCGCGCGGTTGATAGCTGCATCCGCCCAGTTCTTCCAGCAGCGGACGCACCAGAAACTCGAACTGCACCGCCGTGGAAACCGGGTTTCCCGGCAGGCCGAAAAACCTGGTGGTGTGCCCGGGCCCCTGCAACATGGCGTAGAGCGTGGGTCGACCGGGCTTCATCGCCAGGCCATGAAACACTACCTCGGCGCCAACGGCCGACAATGCCTCCGGCACGAAGTCCAAGTCTCCCATGGAGACACCACCGGAAAGGATCACCACGTCGTGAACGGATGCCGCATGTGCAACCGTGTCACGAATGCGTTCGGGATTATCTCCAATTATACCGAAGTTCGTGACTTCTGCAAATGCATCTCGGGCAAAAGCGGTCAACTGGTGGCTGTTGCTGTCGTAAATTCCCGCCGGCGGCAGGCTGGTTTCAGCAGGATAGATCTCGTCGCCGGTGGCGATGATCGCGACGCGGGGCGTGCGGTACACCGAAAGCATGCTGTAGCCCTGTGAGGCTAGTACACCGATATCGGGAGGGCGCAGGCGCCGCGGCGAAAGTAACGGCTGTCCGATACGAATGTTTTCTGCGCGAAGGGCGATATTGGTGATGCGTTCCGGCTGCAGAACGCGCGCGCGCGATCCGTCAAACGCGCAGTTTTCCAGCTTGATCACCCGGCCGATCCCGCCGGGCACCGGTGCGCCGGTCATGATTCGTACCGCCTGCCCCCGTTTCAGCGAAAAACGGCGGTCGTCGCCTGCGGCGATATTGCCGACTACCTCGAACTCCGCCGAATCATCATCGTTGCGCACTCCAATCCCGTCTACCGCGGATTTGTCGAAACGCGGGTCCTCCACGCGAGCCGAGAGCGGCTGCGAAAGCACGCGATGGAGTGCGTCCGCCAGCGGAACCTGCTCAACGGGCAGGGACCGAACGTCACGAAGGACTATCTGTAGCGCCTCTTCGGGCGAGTAATCCGTATGTGGTTTCATGAGTCTTCCTGAGCGCAGAGTATACCATTGCATTGGTTCGTTGTGAACGGCGAGCAGTCTTCGGCGAGCGGCTATCGGTTTCCGGGGCAGTGCGGGGCTGCGGCAAGCGCCGCAAGCCGCAATCGCCTCTTGAACGGCATACAGCGCAACTGCCCTCGTTATGCAAGAGCTTGCATAACGCCGCTGCGTGCGGTATATTGCAGGTCCAACGGGAGTTGAAGGAGAAGGGCCGATGAACGCAATCGATGGACTACGCGGGCGGCTGCGTGCCGATCTGAGGCTGCTGCTGCGGCGGCGTAACGGTCAGCTGTCCGCTGATACCCTGCAACAGCTTCTCGACGGCGTGGCGCAGGGTCAATCGCTCAGCGCAACTGCGCGTCGGCTCGGCTGTTCCTACCGTCACGCCTGGGGATTGATCGAGGCTGCCGGGAACGACCTGGGTACGCGGTTGCTCGAGACAACGATCGGCGGTTCGCGGGGCGGCGGAAGCCGACTGACGGCGGAGGCCGAAGCGTTGCGGCGCGAACTGCACCTGGTTCGCAGCGCGGTGGCCGACGCTGCAGCGCTCACCTCCGGCTCCGATGCCTCGGCCCCCGCCCCGACTGCTCCGATCGCTGTTGAACACCCACTGCTGTTTGTGGCGGCCACGCTGGAGTCGGTAGAAACGGGGCTCATCGACGCGGTTGAACAGGCGTTCTTTGCCGAGACCGGTATACGCATGGGACACGTCGCGGCGGGGAGCGGCGTGGCGTTGGAACTCGCACGGTCCGGCCGGATCGATCTGGCGCTCACCCACGCTCCGGAGCTGGAGCAGGACTGCATCAACGCGGGATGGCTCGAACCCGGAATTGGTGTCATGCGCAGCCGCTTCGTGATTGTCGGACCGGAAGGGGATCCGGCGGATGTCTCGGGAGCCGCGGCCGCGCAGGATCCGCTGGGAGCGTTCCGTCGCCTTGCGCGGGCTGCCGGCCCGTTTGTCAGCCGTGGTGACCAATCAGGCACGCACGTGCGGGAGCAGGCGTTGTGGCGTGCCGTTGGTGTGGAGCCGCGTGCCCCGTGGTACCGCATCAGCGCCGGCAGCGGAAACCGCGCGTTGCTCGAGGAGGCGGCCCGGGCCCACGCTTACACGCTGGTGGATCAGGCCACGGTGCGCCGTTGGGGCCTCGCCGGAAACCTGCGGGTGCTGTATCGGGACGCCGAAGGCTGCCGCGATACCACACTGGAAGACCGTTTCTCGCTGCTGCGTGTCGGACGTGGCATTGGGAACCGTGACGGGTACGAGTTCGCCGGAGAGTTCTTGGGCTGGTTTACGGCTCGGCGCCACGAGTTGATCCGGACGGCCGCGGTCGACGGCCGCGGTGCGGCGCTGTTCGATCCGTGACGCGTTGTTTCCGGTAAAAGAGAAGCCGAACAGCATACATGCATAAAGAGGAGAGAAAGATGACACGTGAGATCAGAGGATCATCGAGTGTACGACGGGCAATTGCCGCGGGATTCATCATCGTTGCACTGCTATTCAGCGTATTGCCGCTGGCTGCCGCCGGGAGGCCAGACCGCGCCCAGGTGACGCGCATGGTGCTGGCAACAACAACCAGCACTGAGAACAGCGGTCTGCTCGATGAGCTGCTGCCGCCGTTCGAACGGCGGCACAACGTGGTGGTAGACGTAATCGCAGTCGGTACCGGCCAAGCGCTCGAGATCGGGCGCAGCGGTGATGCCGATGTATTGATGGTGCACGCGCCGGAGCTGGAGCGGCAGTTTGTCGCCGATGGCTACGGTGTGGAGCGCGTCTATTTCATGTACAACGACTTCGTCGTACTTGGGCCGGCTGCGGATCCTGCTTCGGTTGGAGACGCGGGCAACGTGGAGGATGCCTTTGCCCGCATCGCCTCGGCGCAGCAGGAGTTCATATCCCGTGGCGACAACTCCGGAACCCATGTCAAAGAGCTGGATATCTGGGGACTGGCGGGCGTTGACACCAGCGGAGCGTGGTATCGGGAAGTCGGGCAAGGCATGGGGGCGGTCATCACGCTCACCAATGAACAGCAAGCCTACACACTGGCGGATCGGGGAACCTATCTCTCCTACATCGGCGACGTCGATATCCAGGTAGTCTTTGAGGGTGATGCGCTGCTGTTCAATCCGTACGGGATCATTGCGGTCAACCCGGAGCGCCATCCGCACGTGAACGTGGATCTGGCCCAGGCGCTGATCGATCACGTCACCTCCGCGGAAGGCCAGGCGATCATTGCCGGATACCTCGTCGGTGGCGAGCAGCTGTTTTTTCCCGACAGCGATTAGTGCTATAACACGCTCAGTATGAATCTGTCGCATTTTGCTGATGCGGTGCGTCTGCTCGCGGTCTGGGACCGCGAGCTGGTCGCCATCACCGCCAACTCGCTGCATTTCGCCGTGGCATCAACCATCATTGCCGCAATACTGGGGATTCCGCTGGGGGTGCTGCTGGCGTTCCGCGAGTTTCCCGGCAAGCGCGCCATTGTATCTGCGGCACACACATTGATGGGTCTGCCAACGGTGGTTGCGGGACTGCTGGTTTTTTCGTTTCTGTCGCGGTCAGGACCGCTCGGCGGTATCGGCCTGATGTTCACTCCCGCTGCGGTCATCATCGGACAGGCGGTGCTCGCGCTGCCGATCCTCGTGTCGCTGGTGTACAGCGGACTGGCGCGGCTCGATCCGGAACTGGCGGAGACGCTGCACACGCTGGGAGCGTCGCGGCTGCAGCGGACGGTGAAGATCGTGCGCGAGGGACGGATCGCGGTGGCTTCGGCGATTCTGACCGCATTCGGCCGGGTGGTGGGCGAGGTGGGAACCGCCATGATGCTGGGCGGAAACATCCGCTGGTATACCCGTACCATCACCACCGCGATTGCGCTTGAGACACAGAAAGGCGCGTTTGCACTTTCCATCGCGCTTGGCGTCGTGCTCATGCTCGTTGCGTTCGGCGTCAACTTCGGGCTGAACTACCTCATCCGGTTTCGGCCGGGGAGCAGAGCAATATGAGCGGAGAATTCCTCGACGTAACCGGAACACGGCACCCTCTGAATGCGACACCAACGGCCACGCCGGAAACCCATCCGACAACAAGGCCGCGGAACGTGCTCGAGATCGACAATCTGCATTTCAGTTATCCAGATGTCGGCGACCGAAGCGTATCCGGCAACGTCGACCCGCTGCTGCGAATTCAACACCTGGCGGCCCGTTCGAGCGAGATCCTGGTGCTGATCGGCGACAACGGTTGCGGCAAGACCACCTTGCTGAAACTGATGGCCGGGCTTCTGGTTCCCGGCGGCGGTAGCATCGAACGGCTGGGTCACGGCCGTGCGGCTCAGACTACAATTCCAATCCTGGTGCATCAGCGACCCTACCTGTTTGCCGAAAGCGTCTTTGCCAATGTTGCCTGGCCGCTCAAAATCCGTCGCGTCCCGCGCAGCGAAGTGCGCCGTCGGTCCCTCGCGGCGCTGCGAGAGGTTGGGCTTGAGAAGCTGGCTCGTCGCTGGGCGCCGTCGCTCTCCGGTGGTGAAAAGCAGCGCGCGGCCATCGCCCGCGCGCTGGTTCTCGATCCCGCGGTGCTGCTGCTCGATGAGCCAACCTCCAATATCGACGCAGCGTCAATTGCCACCGTCGAACGGGTGCTGCGCAAGCTCGCCGCACAGAATAAGACGGTGATCATGAGCACGCACAACCTCGCTTCCGCCTATCGACTGGCCGACCGCATCGTTCCGATGCAGCACGGCCGGCCGGCACCAATGAGGGTCAACATTCTCAAGGGGTACTCGCTGGATCCGGGAGAGGAACATATCGGCAGGTTCCAGGTGCAAGACGGGCCGCAGATCTATTGTCCCGCGGTCGCCGGGCACCGCACCACTGCGGTTGTTCGCATGGACGATATTATTCTCTCTCGCGCCGAGGTGGCCACCAGCGCGCAGAACCATCTGCAGGGCGTCGTTCGTGCGGTGGAGCTGAGCACCGAGGAGCTGGCGCGGGTTGAGGTTGACTGTGATGGGTGCACATTGACCGCGATGGTTACGCACCGCTCGGTTGACGAGTTCGACCTGCGTTCGGGGAGCGAACTCTGGGCAACGTTTAAGGCGTCGGCGGTCGAGCTCTACTGAGCCAAACCGCCGCGCCTCGCAGTTGTCTCAAGGCGCTAAGTTCTATCGCGGCTGCGGCGGCCCAGCTGCCTCAGCTGCCGGCGTCGGGCCGGTCGCTCGGCGCTTCTATAAAGCTGAACGCCAGACAGAACAGCGCCACAATTACGTAGCCGATCACAAACTGGTTCTGCAGGCCGCCGGCCATGAACTGCAGCCGCGGCGCGTGCATCAGGCCAAAGGCGGCCAGCACCGCCATTGTTGCTCCCACCGCAGCCGCGCGCTTGTACTGCTTGTCTATCAGAAACACCGTGATGGCGCCCCAGAGCAAAGCGGTAAACATCGCTCCCTGGGTCAGCGGCATGATTGCCGGCGATATGTCGTGCAGAATCGCCGCGCCTGCCGGGAAGGCGTCGATTTCGCCACGGTTGATGCGCGTGCCGAGGTAGTTGGCGAAGTACGGGATCATCGCCAGCGCGACGGCCGGGGCGTGATGGTGCGGCGACTTGACAAACGCGTTGGCGACCATAACCACGCCGACGTAGACCAGAATCGGCGCAATAACCTCAATCGGGATGACGCGCGAGACGGCGCCGATGAGGCCGATTGATGCAGCCACCAGAAAGACACCGCCGTTCAGCACCGAGTAGCCGCGGCCGGCGTTCATCTCTTTCGCACCCACCGACGCAATGTAGACGGTGGTAGGCAGAATGCCGCCGAACAGGGCGCCGAGGATGGTACCGGCGCCGTCGGCAAACTGGGCCTCGCGCACGTCATAGTCATCGCCCATTGCCGAAACGGCTTCGACGTTGTTCATGGTTTCAACAAAGTTGTAGACCGAGATCGGGATGATCACCGCCAGCAAGTGGGAGTACTCGCCGAACAGCAGCGCAAAGCCCTGGAATGCAGCCAGTGAAGGAAGCGGTATATAGAGTCCGAAGTCGCCCGCGGCCGCCGCAACGTTGCCCGGATCGGCGACGCCCAGGATATAGGCCAGCACGGTACCCACAACGATCGCCACCAGCGCCGAGGGAATCTTGAACGGCATTGGAGCGCGCGCCAACAGGCCCAGCAGGATGATCACCAGCACCACCGAGCCGACAACCGGAGCCGCGAACGTCTTGAAGAAGAGCTCGCCGGCAATGAAGGTCAGAGCAACACCGGCCAGCGCACCGAGCATCGCCGCCCGAGGCAGAAACTCGCGCACCCAGCGCCCGATAAAACCGCCAAGCACCTCGATCACGCCACCGAGCACACACGCCGCAACGGCAATCTGCCAGGCGGTTTCATGGTTTCCGGTAATCGTGAGCGCACCTCCGGTGATTACCACCATGTAGATGAACTGCACCGGCGTGCTCAGTCCGTAGGACAGCGCGGTCACGTCGACGCGACCCTCTTTGAGCGCCAATCGCTTGGCCATGTTCGCGTAATAGAAGTTACCCGAAGCTACCGCGATTGCCGCACCGGGAATCATCCGACCGAAGACAATTGCGGGCGAGAAGCCCATCCCCACCATCGTGATGGCAAGCCACGCAAAGTTCGCCAGGTTATTCTGGAACAGAGCCCAGAAACCGTCCACGTCTTCCTTGCGGAACAATGGATACTCCACAGACGACATGTGTCCTCCTCCTCACGTTCTCGAGATATGAATTAGCGGAAGCATCGGAATGATAGCACGATTCCGGCACCGGAAGACAGCAATTTTTGTAAACTGCCACGAAGCTTGGTGAAAACGCAATCAGGAGGCAAAACCGGGTAGTAGTGTGGGGTATGAGACGCATCATTCCCCTGACAGCAGAACCCGAGCAGCCCCCTGAGCTGTTCACCCCCGCCTTCTGCCCCAACCCGCACTGCCGCGAACACTACCGCGACCGCCCG
>PWMO01000421.1 GCA_003558175.1 Spirochaetaceae bacterium | reverse complement strand
GGTTGCGGGGTCTGGTGCGGTGTCCGTATCGTTGCCGGCGTAATAACGCTGTACAAAAGACACGCGCCGCAGCGCTTCGTGAGCCATCGTTACCAGATCGATTCGGGTCTGGGGGTGGCCTGAGAAGTCCGTTTCTACGTGAGCTACGCCACGGGCAGACGTTACGTACCGTGGCTGTACGCGGTTGAGCACATAACAGACTGCATCGAGGCGCGACAGCCGCGAGGTGCTGTAGTTGTGGGGGTTGCCGGCCGCTTCTTCTTCGTCGCAGATGTCGTTGATAATCTGGAGGACCGCGTCCTCCACCAGGTTATGAATCACCATGCGAGACTCCAGGACCGAACTCGCGCTGAATCTGAAACAGCTCTTCAAGGGTGTCGATTGCTTCGCGATAGTCGCGCACGGTCTCCTTGAGCGAGAAGTAGTTCAGGCCAGCGTAATAGATCTTGGAGAATATGGAGAAGGCGATTTCGCCTTCGGCGGTCTCAATGTTGAAGTAAGACCCGTACTCGTAGCAGACATGCACGATGTCTTCCAGTCGTGAACGGATGAAGTCCGCGAAATGTGCCGAGAACGCAAAGGTGAATGCCAGCTCGAGGAACTTGCTCTCGCGATCGATGAAGAGGCCACCCTGGAAACCGTCGTCACTTTCAAATCCGGCGGTGTAGCTGTCCTCAAGCATTTCACCGTCGGTCAGCTCGTAGCCGAGCTCGCGAAACAGCACCTCGGTCCGCCTCACGCGCTCCTTCATCAATTTAGAATACTTCATGCCGTTACCCGTCTTGCTCCCCAGTCTACTACATAGACGGCGCAGGAATCAATGCGGTTGATGCGGGAGATAGTCGAAGTTGATATTCCACGTCGAACGAAAGACATTTTCCCGCACCCGGGGGTTCTTTCGGTGCAGTTCCGCGATCAGCGGCTTGAGCGTTGTGCGAAGGTTGGTGTGGCGCAGCGGGCAGTCGATCGAGGTAATCGGCAGTTGCAGGTAGTCGCTGATGTTCGAGATCTCGCGTTCGGTAACACGGCAGAGCGGTCGGATAACGTGCAGTTTCCCGCCGAAGAACTCCTGCACCGGCTTCATGGTGGCAAATGAGCCGCGGAAGCAGATGTTCATCAGGGTGGTCTCGACGATATCGTCCAGGTGATGTCCAAAGGCAACCAGCGCCGTGCCGCGTTCGGCCGCGACGTCGAACAGGACGCGCTTTCGGTTTCGCGCACAGAGGTAGCAGTCGAAGCGGCCGTTGAACGAGGGCGGAAACATCGACATCGGGATGGATCGAAACGGCACGCCGATCGTCTCGAAGAACCGCTGCAGCCGACTCCGTTCGGCTTCGCTCAGTGCGTGTTCACGCCAGTCAACGTGAACCGCTTCGACCTCGTAGCTGATCGGCAGATGCTTGCGCCGCAAGCTGAGCGCCAGTGCGAGAGCGAGCGAGTCTTTGCCGCCCGAGACCCCGACCAGAACGCGCTGCCCCGCGCCGATCATGGCAAACTCATTGATGCCGCGGCCGACGTTACGCAGGAAGCGGCGCAAGCGAGGAGATATGGGCCCGCCGGCGAAGGCGCGGGTGATTTCAGGATTCAAGCAGTTCCTCCGGATGAGTGACCGCATCGGCGATCTCCGGGCTGAGCATGATGCGGATGCGCCGCAGGGTACGGGTGAAGCCGTCCACCACCGGTGCGCTGAACACGGTGTCGGAATCGGGGTAGTTGCTCAGCCGCCCTTCATCCCAGACCGCCAGATCGACCTCGAAACTGATGCTCTCCGGCAGATCGATAATCACCCATTCCGGTGGCACCCGGCGCGCGACTCTGCCGGCGATGCGCTCGGCAGCCACCTCTTCCAGCCGGTGTCGCGCCTCGATGCCGCCAAGCTGCCGATGCAGCGGGTTGCCGGGATCGAACGGCGCGTCCCATACCACCTGGTGCAGGCGCCGGTCGTAGACGCGGCGGATGAGCTCGAACGCAGCGTAGTCGCGGCGGGCGAACTGCACAAAGAACAGGTCATCATCGAGCCCGTAGAGATCATCCGGCTTTACTACCTGTTCGCGCAGTGGCTGGTAGACCGCCTTCTTGATCATGGCCGTTGCTACCCGCACCGTTTTGTGCCAGTACACCGCGCGGTACATCAGATACTTGGAGAACAGAATGTTCTCTACCGCGGAGATCCCCGACACGTCGACCGCGATGCCCCGATTGCCGTCGGCGCGGAGCCTGCTCAGGATGAAGTCAATATCCTGTACAACGTACGGAACGCCGCAGAAGTAGGCGTCACGGTTGAGGTAGTCGAGCTTGTCGGGATCAAGCGCGCCGGAGAGCAGGGAGCGAAAGAAGGCCACTTCACCTGAGGGCGCAATGTCGGCGGTGGTGTCCACAATCGCTGCCACCGTCTGCGGGTCGGCCTTCATATGGTCACGCAGCAGACCGCTGATCGGACGGCTCTGCACCAGAGTGCCGGTCAGCACCTCATGGTCGGCGAGCGGCAGCTCCTTGAAGCTGTGAGTGTATGGGAAGTGCCCGAGATCGTGCAGTAACGCCGCAGCCAGAAACGCACGCACGCCGTCGAGGGTGATCTCCGGCGCATCGGGCAGCTGCACCAGGCGCCGGATCACGCGCCGCGCGATATCGAACACACCCAGACTGTGACTCAGCCGGGTATGCGTGGCACCGGGGTAGACCAGAAAAGCGGGGCCGAGCTGTTTGATGCGCGAGAGCTGGCGGCACGGCTGGGCGTCGAGCAGGTGCTGCACCGCGTCCGAGACGTAGATATGCTTCCAGAGCGGGTCGCGGATCGGCTTCTGGTAATCGGATTCAAGGTGAGCTACAATAGACCGGCGGTTCCTCATGTGGTATGTATACTACCGTATGCGCAGCGTTTTCACAAAGGGGCGGAAAGGCACGGTGGACGGCAGCACGGCGGCTCGGCTCGTTCGTCGCTCTCGAGCGCGGCAGTGGCGCATTGTAGCTGCGCTGGTTGTGTTGAGCCTGGCGGTCGGCCCGGTCGTAACCTCCTGTACGGCACGCAATGGCGCGGACAACGCGGCAACTGTTCCGGCAGATCCGGCGGGCGACGAGGGGCAGGGAACGCCGCCCGTCGCGGGCGAGACTGCCGACGCGCCGCGTGAAGCGGAGACGGACGGGGCGACTGCAGACGCCGCGCCTGCAGCTGAGCCGCCTGCATCCACAGCGCGTGGAACAACAACCGGCGAAGGAGGCGTGCCACGCTACCTGCTGGCCGAAGGATCGCTCGCGCGACTCGCTCCGTCCGATGCGGAGATAGGGGAGCTCATTGATAACGCGACCGCCGGTCACAACATTCACGCGCTGCGGCGCGTTGTGGAAGGGTTCTTCACTGCATTGCACGCACCGGCCGATGCGGTAGCCGACTACGTGCTGGAATCCGAGCAGCTGCGAATCGGCCGCATGATAGAGAGTGACTTGCCCGCGGAGAGTTCGCCGCGAATCAGGTTCGGCCGGGTGCAGTGGCTCGGAGGCGACCAGGCCATCATGCGGGTGCGGCTGATTGACGCCGCGGCGCGTACTTCGGGCGATATCATGCTCGAACGGCCGGCGGATGAGTGGAGAATCGTCGACCTGATGCTGAGTCTGAGAGAGCTGGAGCCACCTGCGGCGGGCCCGGAGGTACGATTGGAACCGTGGGCCGAACGGTCGCCGTTGGTTGCGCCGTAGAATTCTAAAAAGAATGGAACCGAAGCTATGGCACAGGAAGTAGGACACGTAGAGAAAGACTTTGTCTTCGGCAACCTTCGCGAGAAGAAGATCCCAATTGAATTGCATATCGGCACGCAGCGGCTTGCGGTTCATCTGGTAGAAAGCGGGCCGCGCCTGATAACGGTAGAGCCGGTCATGCCCGACGCGGAGCCGCCACAGGAAAAACAGACCGTGGTGGCGTTCTTCCGCTTCCGCGGTCGTCCTATGACGTTTCGTTCGGCGGTTTCCGAGGTAGAAGACGGACTCATCCGCCTGCGTCAGATCGATGTGCTGCATCGTGATCTCAACCGGGGATTCGAGCGTATTGTGAACCCCGACGGAGTATCGGTATCGCTGGTGGTGGCGGGCTCTTCCTACACGCTCAATTACCCTGCCTCGGAGATGTACGATCCGGTCGAGAAGCCGGAGTATGACTACGGCTTTGACGTTACGCGAATCTCCAGCTTGATCAGCGGTTTTCGTGATCTGGCTGAACGCGTCGGGGCTGAGAACCGCATCGTGATGTTTCGCGAGCGACGGCCTGAAACGCTGCCTGAGCGCATCGTCGCCCATACCGGCCGTATTCTCACGCTGCCACCGTGGGAAGGCGACATGCAAACGCTGGACGTGTCGGTGCGTGAGCGGCTTGCGCTGCGGCGCCACGTTGAAGCGTTCGCGCGCGAGCAGGACGCCTCGATCGTCGAGCAGTACGAGCAGTACCTGCAGCAGCTGCGGCGCAAAGGCATCGCCACGGAGCTCTACTGCCCGATACTGTTTCACCAGTATGTGGTTGGATATCTCTACCTCATGCATGATCTGCAGTCCAACCTCGGGTTCGATGCGTCGGACCTGGAATCAGTCCGTACATTCGCACGGGTGCTCTCCTATTCGCTGCAGTCCAACGGATACTTCATGGCTGAGCAGGAGGAACAGGCGTTCCAGGAGACGCAGCTGATCGATATCAGCGGCTCCGGGTTGCTGTTCAGCCACAGCGCCGACGCCCTCGATCTGGGCCTCTATTCCGAGATCGGGTTGCAGATTCACCTTGACCAACGGACGCTGCCGGCGAAGGGACGTATCATGCGTAAGTACAGCGATACTAAACGGACATACTATGGAGTGCACTACTCCAGCATGGAGTTGCAGCACATGGAGCAGCTGTTTGACCGCATCTACGGGCCCGACTATCGCGGCGATATCGATTCGCGTGGTCTGGCGGTTGTAGAGGCGCCACACGACCCGTTCGACACCGCGTGACCCTCGACGGCGTGTGGATCAAGCCGGTAGTGCTGTGTCGATCGGTAAGCGATTTCTCAACCGAACGGCCGAAACGGCCGAGACTGTTACAGAGTCAATATGTTCTGCTTGTATTTGCAGTTGGATGGCCTACGACAGTTGGAACGAATCCGCCCCACCACCGTCCGTGAGCTCTCGGGCGCGGTTGACGCAGCGCTGTTGCGGTCCGGGGCAACCCGGTTCCGGCAGGATGCCGGATTCATCCTGTACACCTTTCCTCGCAGTTGTGAAGCCGACCACCGCGTGGTGCTGGACGCGGCGCTTGAAACGCTCGGCGAGCTGCTGCGCTACCACGAAGAGCTGACCGGCTACACCCTCGTCATCGATTATTTAGCGAAAGAGCGTCCGGACGAGGCGTTTCGGCGCCTGCGGAGTGCGGTCAGCCGGTTCACTGAAGATCGCTCCATTTGGATCGGCCCCGGCGCTGCCGGCCCGCTTGCCGGTTAAGCCGCCGTTTCACAGTACGGCGAATACCTGCGCATCGAAAATCCGGAGCGCCCACAGGGGCGCGCCATGGCAAGCGTCGCCGAATTCCTGCGCAACGACGAGTTTGCAGAAGCGGCGCTTGACCTGATCGCGGCGTGGATCAACGGCACGAGCACTCCCGGACTGCTCCTCATCCAGTGTGAAGATCCGGTCTACGGCCGCGTGAACGCGCAGCAGATGGTCAGACGTCTCTACGGAAATACAGCCGACCGCCCGGTTATCACTCTGTTCGCTTCCGAACGTGAAGACGAGCAGCTTGCTCCCATTGCCAACAGCATCCAGCCTGCATTCCTGCCGCAGGTTGGAGAACTGCTGGGCGTCACGGAACGCCTGATCTGGAACGATGTGGCTGCCGCGCTAATATACGTGGCGGAATCGCCCACGGTACCCGGCCTGTTCGACGTGCTGGAGAACGACCTCGTCACCGCCTACAGCCTCTACCTGACCGCCGTGCTGCGCAGCCTGCAGCGTCAGCTGCTTCCGTTTGTGATGGTGCTGGAAGATTTAGACGGTTTCAGCGTTGAAGTGACTCGACTGCTGCGACGGGTCTACGATCGGCTGGCGAACGAAGTTGCTCCGATCATGATTGCGACTTCTCGCTCCGGGAATGTTCCGGTCGGGCTTGCCGACCTGGAAACGGTCGGGCTCGAACTGTCGTTGTTTGGTGGTGAAGAGATTGCAGAGCGTGCGGATACGCATCTCAGTGAAGCTGCCAAACGCCAGATCCACATCGCAGACTGCATGAGCCGTACGCGAGGCGTGCCGCTGGAGCTGTATCACTATTTTGTCAATGTGCAGCAGACAATAGACCGTCCGGCATCGCGGCGCGGCGGCTCTCAGCGCCCCTCTCGTGGCGGAGAAGCTGCCCTGTTGTTGCGCCGTCTGCCCCAGGACGATCGAGAGATTCTGGCGATCGCGGCGATGCTCGGCGGGCGGTGCGCAATCGGCCTCCTGCTGGAGACGGCGCTGCAGCTGGGATACGATCAGCTGCTGGTGCGACGGGTGTTGCGCAATCTGGCGGGGCTCGGTCTGGTCCGCAGTGAGCAGAGCGCGTACGTCGAGTCCTCCGAACTGCGCCAGGCGGTGTGGGTGTCTCTCGGCAGCGAGCGGCAGAAGCTGGAGACCGCAGTGGCGCGCACGGTGCTCGGGCTGGTTTCAGATCGCGCGACCCGCCTGACTCCATCGCTGCTGAACGCCGTGGCCGGCCGCAGCGACGAATGGCTGCCGGGATTGCGGGAAATGCTGCGTAACGCCCTCGACGCGCGTCGTTTTGAACGGGTGGCACAGGTGTTGGCGCTCTCCACGCGACTCGCTTCGCGCTCCAATCGCCCGGCCGTGGTTGGGCACATCATTCACACCGCCGAACTGCGCCGCGCGCTACTGGTCGGCAACGAGATGCGAGCCGACCGCCTGTTTCAATCGCGATCGCTGTTTCGGGCGCAGACGCCGTTTGAGAAGTCGGTTGAGGCTGACGCAGCTCTTGAGCACGCGCGCTACGTCGTTGCCAAGCGGAACCTGCAGCAGGCTGTGACGCTATGCAAGCGGGCCATGCTTCTCTATCAGGAATCGGGGGACACGGCGGGGCTGGCACGCGCCAACCTGGAGTTTGGGCTGTTGCTGCTGAGTCAAGAGAAGGTTGGAGAAGCGCGTGACTACTTCATAATGGCTCGTCCGAGGAGCGACTCCGGGGGAGAGACCCTGGAGGCCGTCAGGGCCAGAATCGCAGAGCTTACCTGTCTCTTCCTTGTTGGGGAGCTCACGCGGGTAAAGGACCAGATTGTCCCCCTGCTTGATCGGGTGCGGCAGATGGGCCTGCGCGAAACCGAACTCCTTCTTCTTCTGCTGCTGGGCAGGGTGCTGTTCGAGTTGGGGTTGTATGACGATGCGCTCACAATCTTCGAGCGCGGCCACTGTGCGACGGTGGCCTGCCGGCATCCGCAGGCGCGCAGTGTAATGAGGCGCTGGACTGGCCGGTCTCTGGCATACCTTGGGAACGGCAAGGCTGCGCTGTACGAGCTTTCCGCGCTGGAGTCCTGTCCTGAAGTGCGACTGTTTCAGGCTGAGGCTCTCGAGCGCAGCGCTCGCCCGGAGGAGGCGCTCGACCTGCTGCTGCCGGCGGGGCAAAACGCGACACGCAAGACAAACACGCTCGACAACGGCGATTCGGGCGGCACCCCGTTTCGTTCGCCGGAGCAGATCGCGTGGGAGAGTGGGTTTGCTTCTCTGGAGGATCGAGCAATCGGCAGCTTTGCCGTCGGTGATTCCGTGCTCACGCATCTGACGAAGGCTTTTGCGGCGTATCTCATGGCGCTTACCGGAGACGCGGACGAGTCGATCACGGAGTTTCACCGACTGACGCGGCAGGAGAAGGTTTCGCCGATCGACCCGTACAACAGGCTGTACTACTATCTGTACAGCGAGTCGCTTCCCCGATCCGACAAGCCTGACCGCGAGGATCGTCTGACCGTTCTGGGGCGTTCAGTTCGCTATATGCAGGAACGGAGCAGTCGTATCGACCACTATCAGGACAAGCGCGCGTTTCTCACGTCCAATTACTGGAATCGGCAACTGCTTGAGACGGCTCGATCCCACAACCTTTTGTAGCCCGCACTCAGTGGTGCCGATTCTGTTGTTACTCCCCGGCGGACGTGGGTTGTTGACACTCCGCGGGGCCGTTGGTATAGTTGCACCTGCTTCTGGTGGCGTAGCTCAGTCGGTAGAGCAAGCGGCTCATATCCGCTCGGTCAGGGGTTCAAGTCCCTTCGCCACTACTCCTGTCCTTGAGTTCGGTAAGCGTTGCGATCTCACGGACAAATTCCTCGACATTCTCAAAGTTGCGGTAGACCGAGGCAAAGCGGATGTACGCAACGCGGTCGAGATCATAGAGTTTGTCGAGTACCATTTCGCCGATCCGGGTCGACGTTATCTCCTGGGTGGTTCGACCCAGCAGCATAGCGGCTTCTTCCAGCTCATCAAGTACGTTCTCAATGTCAATCTGGGCCACCGGACGCTTGCGCAGCGCCTGCTGAATTCCTTTCTCGAGCTTGTCGCGGTCAAACGGCTCGCGTCGCGCTCCGGTCTTCTTGATGACCATGAGCGGCTTCTCTTCGATCCGTTCGTAGGAGGTGAACCGGTAGTTGCAGGAGAGACACTCCCTCCGACGCCGGATACTGCCGCCGTTGGCGAGCGTGCGCGATTCGATGACCCTATCTTCGAGGCTTTTACAACGTGGACAACGCATGATAAGAGTATAGCGGAAAACCGCCGCAACAGGGAGCGGTCTACGGAGTGTGTGCATGGCGCGGGATGAGCAACTCGATTCTATCCGATGGGGCAACGGAGCGGGCACGGTGGCCGTTGTGGTACTGCATGGCTTTGGGGCGGACTACGGAGATCTGGTGCCGCTGGCGAGTGTCATCGATCCCGCAGGGTCGTTGGACTGGCACTTCCTGCGGGCGCCGCTCCAGTTGCAGTACGCCGGCACGGTATACGGCCGCGCCTGGTTCCCGGACCGCGAAGACGAAATGGCGCAGGCGTTGCAGGGAGACTACTTCCGTGACCTGGAGGCGCTCGACCCGCCCGGTCTGCGGAGTTCCGGACGGCAGGTACGGGAGTACATTCAGCGTTTCGGGCTCGGCGGGAAGGAACTGTTTGTGGGTGGGTTCAGCCAGGGCGCCATGGTTGCGGCCGAAAGCGTTCTGCACGACGGAGTAACTCCGGCGGGGCTCTTTCTGCTTTCCGGCGCGCTGATTGCCGGCAAGCGGACGGCGGAGGAGGCCCGGAGTCTGTCGGGCCGTCGCTACTTTCAGAGCCACGGGACCGAGGACCTGATTCTTCCACTCGCCGCCGCCAGGAGGCTGCACGACGTACTGGACGATGCCGGTTGGGTGGGGCAGCTGCACACATTTTCCGGCGGTCACTCCGTGCCGGAGGAGATCGTGGTGCAGTTGCGTGGCTGGTTAGCCGGTCAGCGCGACGGCCTCGATCTCGACTGACGCCCCCTTGGGCAGTGCAGAGCCTTCCACGCAGG
>PWMO01000445.1 GCA_003558175.1 Spirochaetaceae bacterium | reverse complement strand
CGTGAGGCGTCTCGGGGCGAGGCGCTACGCGGCGTGAGGGCTTCCGGGGCAGGAGACGACGTGAGATGAGGCGCGGAGGCGAATCGCGAGGCAACCGGGAGCTGATATTTGCCGGGTGGATAAGAACCCGGGCTCTGCGGTGTCGGCGCTCTTGCTGCTTTTCACCAAGCTTCGTGGCACTTCACAAGTGTCGTCTACCGCACTCCGGCGATTCTGGACCATGCTGGCCCATTCTCATGGCCAAATACTCAACCACTCCCAGCTAGGGCGCTCCATGGGCCTCAGTCACAACACGGTACGTTCGTACGTTGACATCCTGAGCGCGACCTACATGATCCGCGCGCTGCAGCCCTGGTTTGCCAACACGAGGAAGCGTCAGGTGAAATCTCCAAAGATCTACCTGAGCGACAGCGGCGTCCTGCACCAGCTGCTGGGCCTGCAGAGCTACGACGCGCTTCTGTCCCACCCGGTACTGGGTTCCTCATGGGAAGGGTTTGCTCTGGAACAGATCCTCAGGACACGGCCGTCGAAGAGCTCGAGCTTGATCGTTTGTTTGTGGTGTATCCAGGCAGCGCCCGGTTTCCGCTTCACGAGAAGATCGAGGCGACCCCACTGCCTGACCTGCTGAATTCTCTGCGAGGAAAGCTGTGACCGAACACCGCCCTTTTCTCGGGCTGGGCGGAGGAAGCGAAGCGCCCCCGCCGGACCAACCCGGTCTTCCCAGGAAGGCAAATTTCGGGCTGGGCGGATTTGGTCTCCGTTCGCCCACCTCCTGTGGCCGCGCTGCGACCCGCCTCGCTCGCTTTCGCGCACCTCCTGTGCGCTCTGCCTCCCTTCCGGTCGGCCGCTCGCTCGTTTCAAATCCGCCCCAAGGCAAAAAAAGGGCGGCGCCCGGCCTCTGGCCGAACACCGCCCTTTTCTCGGGCTGGGCGGATTTGAACCGCCGACCCCCGGTCCCCCAGACCGGTACGCTAAACCACTGCGCTACAGCCCGATTGGTGAAACCCAAAACTAGCATAGCGCGCCCCGATTGTCAATACGATGCATTTGGCGTACTCTGATGCTGGATCACAACGACATGGCACGCACCGGCCTTACACCGCTGGCGCGCAGACGGGCGCGCAAAACCTTTAATCTGTTCACCGTCTTCAATACCTATTCGTATTTCCTGCTCACCGGGAATATCATCACGCTGTTTCTGCTGCGCATAGAAGCGTCCAGCACCTTCATCGGGCTGGTGGCCTCAATGATCTACGTCTCGTTCTTCTTCATGCTGGTGGGACGCCGCCTTGTGGCACGCTTTGGTGTTGTACGGCTGTTCGCCGCGGGGTGGACGCTGCGCTACCTGATGATGATCCCGCTGGTTTTCTCTCCCGTTGCCATCGCCGCCGGGAGGGTTTCACTGGCATACGGCATGATCCTCTTCAGCGTGGTGGGTTTCCAGGTGACACGAGGTGTCGGGCTGGTGGCCAACAGCCCGCTGATGGGAGAGATATCGGCTGGACGTGACCGCGGTGGATTTCTGGCACGGTTTCAGACTATCACTGCGGTGCCCTCGCTGGTAGCCGGTCTGAGCGTTGCGTGGCTGCTGGGCGGTGATCCGCCGCTCGGACGCTACTCGATGCTGATGGCGGCCGGCATTGCGCTGGGCCTCTGTGCCGCCTGGCTGATCACGCACCTGCCGGAGCCCGGCGGCGTCAGTGAAGGGATTGCCGAGGGAATGGTGAAGGCGGCTCGCAGTGCACTAGCGGACTTCAACTTTCGCCGGTTGATTGTGTCATTCAGCGTGCTGGCCGCACTATCTGGAGCGGTTCGCACCTTCCTCGTGGTATATGCCCGTCTGGTCTATCGGCAGGGAGACAGCACCACGATGCTCTACACGGGGGTCGGCAGCACCGGTTGGGGAGTGATGGGCTTTCTGGCGCGACACGTTATAGACCGGCTGGGCGCCAAGCCGATGCTGGTTTTCTACACTGCGGTGCTGCTGCTCAGTACCATTCCCGCAATTGTGTCGCCGGCGCTGTCCGGAACAGCGCTGATACTGCACCTCGGTCTGGTATTCTTTCTCGCCACCATGGGCTACACCGGCGGAGAGTACGCCGCGCAGACCTACTTCTTTTCCCTTATTGCGCCCCGGGACCGGCTTAACCTGGGGATCGTCTTTTTCATGACGCTGGGAGTGGGCGGAATTGTCGGATCGCTGTTTGGGGGTATGATTCTGGACTCGCTGGCAGGAATAGAGGCGCTATCGCTTACGTGGCAGTTCCGGCTGTTCTTCGGCCTGCTGGCTGTTCTCTGCGCTCTGTGCGTTCGGTTGATGGTGCCGCTGCAGCGACTCGGTGCCACCAGCACGCTGGGCGCACTCAGTGTAATGCTCTCGCTGCGCGACATGCGCGCTATCACCCTGCTCCACCGGCTTGATCGCACCACCACCATTTCCGGCCAGCAACGGATGATCCAGGCCATCGCGGGGTCCAGTTCACAGCTCGCGCTTGCCGACATCGTGCCGATGCTCAATTCGCCCAGCTTTGCGGTAAGAAACGAGGCGCTGGAAGCGCTGGTTGCGCTTCCGATCGACAAAGCGGTGACTGCCGCGCTGCTGCGCGAAATACAGGAACACGAGTTCACCACCGCGCATATCGCAGCGCGAATTGCCGGCACCAAAGAAGTGGCTGAAGCCGGGCCGGCGCTGCGCACCGCACTGCACTCAGAAGACTATCTCCTGGTGGCCAAGAGCATGGTGGCGCTGGCCCGGCTGAACGACGGGCAATCCATTCCCGAGATAGAGCGCAGGCTGGAGGAGACCGCCAACCCGCTGGTTATCATTCACGCCGCTACGGCACTGAAGCTGCTCGGATCGCGGCAGTCGGTGCCGGTCCTCTTTGACGCGCTGCGCAAGCCCGAGCTTCCGCACTACGCGGCCGACGAGATCATCCTGGCGCTGGCGGGGCTGCTCGAGATCGAGCACTGGTTCTACCCGCTCTACAGAACCTACCTGGCCAACCCGGAAGAGGCAATTGAGCAGCTGGAGGATTACCAGCTGGAGTGCAGTTTCTCCGCTGGAGACCGCTTCACCGCACGTGCAATCGCGCCACGCAAGCGGCAGCGCAGCGCGCAAACCGCAAAGCGTCGCGGCAAGCGGTCGCGTGACGGCAAAACTCAACCGGCCGCAGGCGAAGCGCCACCGTCCGGCGCAGCGGAAGCCGAATCGGCCGTTGCCGCCCTGGTGCAAGGCGTTCCGGAGGCAATCAGCGGTGCGGCTGAGGCGTTGTACGAGCTCGAGCAGCGAACCGGCGACGCGCTGTTTCGCGCCCTGGAGGAGTTGCTCGAAGACGCGGTGGTACACGACAATCGCTCGCTGCGCTTCTTCCTGGCCGCGGCCATCGTGCGCTTCGGCTGCCATACCGACCAGGCGGCCGGCTCCGGTTCAAACACTACCGGGACAAGTGAGACCGATTTGGAGAAAGACGGTTCAAGCGAGGCCGCTTCCAGCTCAAACGTTTCCAACACAACCAATGATTGACGCAGCGGCGGTGCCGTTTTATGATAGGGGCCAAGCACACCCTCGAAGGAGCAGATGAATGGCCAACCTGGAATCGAGTTATATGGGGATTCCTGTAAAGAATCCGTTTGTAATGGGGGCCTGTAGCCTCACCGCGCACATGGATTCCATCAAGAAGATCAACGAGATGGGCGCCGGGGCGCTCGTGATACAGTCTCTGTTTGAAGAGCAGGTACAGCTGCAGAAGTACAAGATGGAAGAAGACGTGCAGATGTACGACAACTGGCACGCCGAGATGACCGACATCTTCCCTGACATTGAGCACGGCGGGCCCGAGGAGCACCTGATGTGGGTGCGCAAGGCGAAAGAGGTCAGCACCATCCCCGTGATCGGCAGCCTCAATGCAGTGAATATCGACACCTGGGTCGACTGGGCGTTGAAGCTCGAGC
This sequence comes from Spirochaetaceae bacterium, assembly GCA_003558175.1. GTDB lineage: Bacteria > Spirochaetota > Spirochaetia > DSM-27196 > PWMO01 > PWMO01. The sequence continues at coordinate 5,617 of PWMO01000445.1, read as the reverse complement.
AGACCGGCGTCGACGCGCTGGAGCTGAACTTCTTCGCCATCCCAAACAGCTTTGACAAGAGCTCGGCCGACATAGAGAACGATCAGATCGAGGCGTTGAAAGCGATCAAGCAGAAGGTGAAGATTCCCGTCTCGGTCAAGCTGAGCGCGTTTTACACCAGCCCGCTCGATATCATCAAGAAGATGGATGACGTCGGCGTGGCGGGATTCGTCCTGTTTAACCGTTTCTTCCACCCGTCGTTTGATATAGAGAAAGAGACCAGCAGCTTCCCGTTCAACCTGTCGAGCCCGTCCGACCACCGGTTGCCGCTGCGCTTCGTCGGAATGCTCTCCAGCAACGTCAAGGGCAGCCTCTGCGCATCCAACGGCATTCATTCCGGCAGTGACGCCGTAGAGGTACTGCTGGCCGGCGCGGACGTCTTCCAGGCGGTGAGCACCGTCTACCGCAACGGTCTCGACGTCATCCCGCGCATCATTCGCGAGGTCGAAGAATGGATGGAGCGCAAAGGCTACCAGAGCGTGGCGGACTTCCGCGGCAAGCTCAGCGTAGAGCGCAACCCCGACCGCTTCGCCTACAAGCGCGCCCAGTACGTGCGCATGCTGCTGCGCAGCGACGAGTACATTAAACGCCCCAAACTGATATAATTAATACATGACAATTGAAAAGAGTCCCTTCGGCGTCTCGCCGGAGGGACAGTCCATCGAGCGACTGGCGGTACGCAATGCCAACGGGCTGTCTTTCGCGGCAATTGCGTACGGCGCCACCCTCGTATCGGTCACGGTGCCCGACGTCCGCGGCAACTGCGTCGAGACCACGCTGGGCTTCGACTCGGCCGAAGGCTACCTGGGCCCGCACCCCAGCTTCGGCGTAACCGTAGGCAGAGTCGCCAACCGCATCGCGGGCGGCAGCTTCCAGATCGGCAAGAAGCGCTTCACGCTGCCGAAGAACGAAGGGGGCAATACCCTTCACGGCGGAGAGGAAGGATTCAGCCGGCGGTTCTGGACTGCGGAGCTTTTTGGCGAGAACGGCAGCGCCGGGGTGCGGTTCAGCCGCGTGAGCAAACACGGTGAGGAGGGGTTTCCCGGCAAGCTCGAGGTAGTGGCGACATACACGCTCACCGTAGAAAACGAGCTCATCTTCGACTACCAGGCGGTAACAGATCGCACCACGCCGGTCAATCTTACCAACCACGCCTACTGGAACCTGGCGGGAAGCGGAACGGTCCTCGATCACGAACTCACGCTGCACGCCGAGTACTATCTGCCCGTTGATGAGGAGTCAATTCCAACCGGAGAGTCGGCACCGGTAGCCGGCACCCCGTTTGATTTTCGCAATCCCAAACGCGTTGGCGCGGATATCGATGTCGTCCCGGGTGGATACGATCATTGCTACGTGGTGCACTCCGATACGGTGACTGCTGAGAGAATGCCGCCTTTGCGGCACGTAGCCAAACTGGTTGACCCGCTCTCAGGCCGCGGCATGGACGTGCTCTCAACCCAGAACGGCGTTCAGCTGTATACGGGAAACAAACTGGAAGGAAAAACTGACCGCCGCGGTGAGCTGCGGCGGTACAGTGCGTTGTGCCTGGAAACCCAGGGCTTTCCCAATGCCGTGAACCAGCCGGACTTTCCGAGCGTTCTGCTCGAGCCCGGCAAGGTTTACCGGCAGCGCACCGTCCACCGATTCTTCGCCCGGTAGCCGGTGCAATCTATTATCTCTTCTACTCCTCGTTGACAACCTCGTACTCGGCGTCTTCATAGGTATCCGACGCCGCAGAAGAGGCTGCCCCGGAGCCGTGTGCCGAACCTTGTGCCGAGCCGTGCGCGGTTCCGTTGCCCGCGGCACCGGCACTCGCCGACCCGCCGTCGGACCCAGCGCCCGCCGCGCCGGCACCTGCAGCGCCGGTAGCCGCACCGCCCGCTGCACCCTGATAGGCGGCCTGCCCGAGCTTCTGCGCCGCGTTCTGTAGCGCCTCGGTGCGCTCCTTGATGGCTGCAGTATCCTGGCCGTCCATGACGGATTTCAGCGCGTCAATCGCGCTGCGTACCTCGGCACGGTCCGACTCATTCACCTTGTCACCGAGCTCCGAGAGAGTCTTCTCGGTGCTGTAGACCAGGCTGTTGGCCACATTGCTGGCCTCGGCGCGCTCACGGACACTCTTGTCTTCAGCCGCGTGCTGCTCGGCCTCGCGCACCATGTTGTTGATCTCATCTTCCGACAGACCCGAAGACGCCTCGATGCGTATCTTCTGTTCCTTGCCGGTGCCCAGATCCTTGGCCGAAACGTGCACGATTCCGTTGGCGTCGATGTCAAAACTGACCTCGATCTGCGGCACCCCGCGCGGCGCGGGCGGGATACCCACCAGCTCGAAGCGTCCAAGACTCCTGTTTTGTGCCGCCATCTGGCGCTCACCCTGCAGCACGTGCACCGTTACCGCCGTCTGATTGTCCTCGGCCGTCGAGAACACCTCGCTCTTCCTGGTTGGTATGGTGGTGTTCCGCTCGATCAGCCTGGTGAACACGCCGCCGAGCGTCTCGATACCAAGCGACAGCGGTGTTACATCCAGCAGCAGAACGTCGCTTACCTCGCCGCCGAGCACGCCGGCCTGGATCGCGGCACCCATCGCCACCACTTCATCCGGGTTTACCCCCTTGTGCGGATCGCGTCCGAAGACTTCCTTTACCAGCTGCTGAACTCTTGGTATGCGAGTGGAGCCACCCACCAGGATCACCTCATCGATGTCTCCCGGCTTCAAACCGGCGTCCTTCAGTGCCGCCAGGCACGGCTCACGCGTCTTCATTACCAGGTCTTCAACCAGTTGCTCAAACCTGGCGCGGGTCAGCGTGTAGTTGAGGTGTTTGGGCCCCTGCGCATCGGCGGTGATGAACGGCAGGTTGATCTCGGTGCTCTGCGCGCTCGAGAGTTCTTTCTTGGCGTTCTCGGCGGCCTCCTTCAGCCGCTGCAGCGCCATGCGGTCCTCTGAAAGATCAATCGCATAGTCGTTCTTGAAGTTCTGAACCAGCCACTCGATGATCCGCTGGTCAAAGTTGTCGCCACCCAGGTGAGTGTCGCCGTTGGTCGAGCGCACCTCGAAGACGTTGTCTCCCAGCTCCAGAATCGAGATATCAAACGTTCCGCCGCCGAGATCGTAGACGGCGATCTTCTCGTCCTTGCCGTTCTTGCCAAACCCGTAGGCAAGCGCTGCCGCGGTCGGCTCGTTGACGATGCGCTTGACTTCCAGTCCGGCAATGCGCCCGGCGTCTTTGGTTGCCTGCCGCTGCGAGTCGTTGAAGTACGCCGGAACGGTGATCACGGCTTCCTGTATGGTCTCGCCGAGGTAGTCCTCAGCGGTTGCTTTCATCTTCTGCAGGATGGCGGCCGAAATCTCGGGCGGCGTATGCTGCTTGCCGTCGACCTCAACGCGCACATCACCGTTCTGTCCGGCCGTCACCGAATAGGGAACCATCGAGATTTCCTGCGCAACCTCCTGGTGACGGCGGCCCATAAACCGCTTGATAGATGAGATGGTGTTCTGCGGATTGGTCACCATCTGGTTGCGCGCCGGCTGTCCGATCAGCCGCTCGCCCTTGCCGGTGAACGCAACAACCGAAGGCGTGGTTCGCTGCCCCTCGGCATTCTGTATTACAACGGGATCACCCCCCTCCATTACCGCTACCACGGAATTGGTGGTGCCCAGGTCTATTCCAATTATCTTGTTTGCCATAACGGCCTCCTTTTAGCCACCACGACGGGGCTCCATGGCCCCGCCGAGCCCTACCTTTTTACTTTGCCGCGGCCTTTACTTTGCCGCGGCCTTTACTTCGCCGCGGCCAACTGCGGTGTTCAGGGTGTTCAGCGGGCCTTGACCTCGATCTTGCGCGGCTTGACAGCGTCTTTCAGATGCAGCGTCACCGTGAGGATACCGCGCTCCATCTTTGCCTCGATTCGCTCGCGGTCGATGGTGTCGTCGAGCGTGTAGGTCTGAGCAAAATCGCCCCGAGCACGCTCGCGAATCACGTAGCTCTTGTTCTCGTCTTCTACCTGCCGGGTTCCACGCACAATCAACTGATCGTTCTCTACCCGCAGATCGATGTCGTTCTTGGAAACGCCGGGCATCTCGAGCCGCAGCATCACCGTTCCGTCTTCTTCCCAGATATTGCCCACCGGTCGTACCGTGCGTCGGGCTTCAAGTTCTTTGCTTGTTGTTGCCATAGCTTCTCCCCTCCTTGCCGGCGTCATGATACGTTGACTGAGATCTGCCGCGGCTTGACCTCTTCACGCTTCGGCAGCTGAATCCGCAGCACGCCGTCGGTCATCTCCGCCTGGATCTTGTCCGGGTCCACACTCCTGGGCAGCGAAAGCGTGCGCTGGAATGAACCCGCCCACTCTTCTTTGCGGAACACCTTGGCCTTCTCGCTGCGAGTGGACATCTTCTTCTCTCCCTTGATGGTCAGCACGTTGCCGGCAATGGAGACGTCCACGTCCTTCTGATCTACGCCGGGTAGATCACACATCGCGGTGAAGTGGTCTTCCTCCTCCACCACGTCAATTGCCGGAGAGGTTGCCCGATCGAAGAGCCCCATGCTGCGATCCGTGTAATCGAGATCGAACAGCCGGTTGATCTCCTGCTGGATCCTCTCAAGCTCCTGCGCCGGATCAAATCCGGGTGTCTTCCATCGAATCAGGTTCATAGCCTCCCTCCTTGCTACCTGGTCTTCTCCGGGCCGTGCCCGGAACTGGTTTATTCTGTGTACTAATAGATTAGCAATAGACGTGCCAAGTTACTCGAGAGGCAGGAGCGAACACGGTCCGAAGCCTATTTTGTTTTGATACAATTAAATAAATACGAAAGGCAAGGGCGTCGCGAGTGCGCCTCACACCGGGGGAGCACCGTCAAGACGGCGTGGCTGTAGCGAATTGAGCCGCCGCGCGGCCGGAGATCTATCGCTGTTGGTTCAAAATGACACAACTCGAACGCCGCGTCGCGGCGGCGGCGTCCCCCGGAGTGCCACCCGCGTGCGCAGCAGCTACCCGCGGCCGCCCTCAATCACGTTCAGGAACGCTTCGCTCTTCGCTTCGAGGAAGAATCGTACCGTGTTCAGCGATCCGTCTGCTTCTCTGTACTCAATCAAGAACTCCGAAGGATGGCCGGAGAGCAACCGCTTGAGCAGTGAGCGGTGTTGCTGCAGCGCAACGGAACGCATTCGATCGATCGGAATGGCCACATAGATCTCCTCGTCCTTGACGCTCAGAGCGGAACCCGCGACCATGCTGCTCAGCCAGTGCCGTGCGGGAAAATGGCGGAAGTAGAGCGCGCGCTCGGTCACAAAGAATAGCCCCCACAGCTCCCGCTGCGGCTCATCGGCACTCCATCCCGAGAGGCCCTTGCCCATAGTGTAGGCAATGACCTCCTCCCCCAGTTCCGCCTCGGTTCTGTCCCAGAACGCCTTGACCTGTTGTTCTTCCTGCGACGGCGCGGCCATACGAGCACTATACCATACATCGAGTTGTGTTGCGGCGGCGGCAACGGGGCAATTCGAAGGCCCTGTACAGGCAGCAAGATGCACCGGTATAGTGAGCGGATGAAACCGTCCGCTGTCGACCGAGTCAACGCACT
>PWMO01000462.1 GCA_003558175.1 Spirochaetaceae bacterium | reverse complement strand
GAGCCCCAGCGCCTCGTTGAGGCAGTTCATGCTGTTGGCGGTGAACATGCCGGAGCAGGAGCCGCACGTCGGACATGCAGACTGCTCGACTTGCTGCATCTCCTCATCCGAGACGCTCTTGTCCGCGGCCATGATCATTGCGTCGATGAGGTCGTAGCGCTTCTCGCCCACGCGGCCGGCTTCCATCGGGCCGCCGGAGACAAAGATGGTGGGAATATTGAGGCGCATGGCGGCCATCAGCATACCCGGCGTAATCTTGTCGCAGTTGCTGATGCAGACCAGTGCGTCGGCTCCGTGGGCGTTGACCATGTACTCTACGCTGTCGGCAATCAGGTCGCGCGACGGCAGCGAGTAGAGCATCCCGTCGTGACCCATCGCGATGCCGTCGTCAATGGCGATGGTGTTGAACTCGGCGGCAAAACAGCCGCGCGCTTCCACGCGCTGCTTCACCAGCTGCCCGATGCCGTGGAGATGTACGTGTCCCGGGACGAACTGGGTGAACGAGTTGGCAATGGCGATGATCGGCTTGCCGAACTGCTCCTGCGTCATGCCGTTGGCGCGCCAGAGGCTGCGCGCGCCGGCCATGCGGCGTCCCTGGGTGGTGGTATTGCTGCGTAGCGGTCTGGGCATTGAGTTCTCCTTCGCGGTGGGCGGTGGCTGGTGGCGCCTGGCAGCGTGACACGCGCGCCCTTTGCTGCTATTGTGGGTAGACATTACCTGATGCAGTCCAGTTCCGCAATACCGAGGGTCAATCACAGTGAGTGCGAGCATCGATTACGATCTTCAAGCCGAGCGTTTCAACGCGCGGCCCATTCTGCTGCTTGTCGGCGTTCTGTTTCTCACCTTCCTGCCGCGTATGCTGCTGTCGCCGCTTCTGCTGCGCATGGAGCAGACCTTCGCGCTGAGCCGCGCCGAGGGCGGAGCGCTGTTTCTGTTTATCTCATTTGGTTTCAGCGGCGCGATGCTCTGCTCCGGCTTTGTTGCCGAACGGCTGCATCACCGCGGAACCATCGTACTTTCGCTGACGCTGGTAGGCCTGAGCCAGCTGCTGCTGGCGGCGGCAATCAATGTCTTGATGTTGCGGCTCGGCTTTGTCCTGCTGGGCATTGGTGCCGGGCTCTATACGCCGTCCGGCATTGCCACGTTGACCGGCGTTGCCCACGCGCGCCACTGGGGTAAGGCGCTGGCAATGCACGAAGTGGGGCCGGTGCTGGGGTTCTTTGCCGCGCCGCTGCTGGTGAACGTAGCCGTGCAGGTGGCGCACTGGCGGGTGCTGTTTTCGCTGCTGGGGCTGGTCTGCCTCGTGATGGCACCCACCTACAAGCGGGTAGCAAGAGGCGGCCGGTTCCCCGGGGCGGCGCCCAAGCCGCGCCATCTGCTGGCGATCGCCAGACATCCGGCGTTCTGGGTGGTGGCGCTGTTCTTTATCCTCGCGGCGGGACTGGAAGTGGGCGTCTACTCCATGCTGCCCACATTCCTGATTGTAGAGCGCGGCATGAGCGAGCCGGTGGCCAACACGCTGGTGGCGATGTCTCGTCTCACCGCGCTGTTGCTGGTTGTGGGCTCCGGGCTGCTTGCCGACCGGCTTGGCGCCAAGCTGCTGATAGCCCTCGCCGCCATCTCGTCCGGGCTGGCAACGCTGCTGATCGGTGCATCGACCGGTGCGGTGCTGGTGGTCGCGGTGTTTCTGCAGCCGATGCTGGTAGCGGCGTTCTTTCCGCCGGGATTTGTCATGATGGCGAGCGTAGCTACCGACGAGACGCGCAACCTGGTAGTGGCGATGGTGATCCCGATTGCGTACCTGTTTGGCGGCGGCCTGGTGCCGACGGTCATCGGCTTCCTGGCCGAACATGGACGGTTTGGAACGGGGTTTGTAATCGTGGGCGCGCTGATGATGGCGTCCACGGCGATGCTGCGCACGCTGCCGGTCAAGCCGGCAGCGTAGCACGGACGGCACACCCGGAGCGACGCGGCACGCGGCACGCGGTGCACGGTGCGAGCCCGAGCGCGCTCGGCCGTGCGTCTTACCGCCGGAAATCCGTCAGTGCGGCAGCGACGGCTTCAGGTATCCGTACGCGACAGTGCCGGCGAGCGCTCCGGCAACGGCAAGCAGAACCGCCCAGTAGCCGGCGCCCAGCAGCGCGTAGAGCGGTCCCGGGCAGGCTCCCGTGAGCGCCCAGCCAAACCCAAAGATAATCCCCCCGGCGAGGTTCCCTATTCGGTTGAACGGCTTGCCCGCCAGTTTGATCTGTGCACCGTCAACCGCCCGTAGATTGAACGCCTTGATGAGCGCGACCGATAGAACCCCCACCGCGACGGCGCTTCCGAGTACGCCGTACATGTAGAACGAGCGGAAATGAAACATCTCCTGAATACGGAACCAGGAGATTACCTCTCCCTTGATCAGAACGATGCCGAAGTAGACCCCAATCACGAAGAACTTCAGAAGCGCTCCGAGGCGAATTGTGCCGGTCGTGCCGGCCGTAGTTGTGCTGCTCATGTCTATCCTCCCGGCCTACAGCGCCATAATAAACGGCACGACAAGATGCGACACCAGCAGACCGCCGATGAAGAACCCGATTACTGAAACCAGCGATCCGAGATTGAGCAGCGAAAGGCCCATGACCGCGTGACCCGAAGTGCAGCCACCGGCGTAGCGAGCCCCAAAGCCGACCAGAAATCCGCCGAACAGCAGCGCCACGAGGGTACGGACACTGAAGAGGTTGGACAGTGCAAACAGCTCCACCGGCTGCAGTGAATCCGCCGCCGCCAGACCCCAGGACGCGAATAGGTCCTGCGCTCGATCCGTTATTGCCGGCGCACTGTTGCCGTCCAGCAACACTACCGCAAGCACGGCTCCAGCTATCACCCCGGCGACAAGCGCGAGGTTCCACGCCTGGTCCCTCCAGTTGTAGCGGAAGTAGTTTGCCTTGAGCGGCATAGTGGCCGCGCAGATATGCTGCAGCGACGACGAAACGCCGAACTGCTTGTTCCCCAGTACCAGCAACAGTGGTACCATAAGACCCAGGAGCGGTCCCGTTACGTACCACGGCCATGATTGTGACAAAAACTCTATCATATCAGTCAACCTCCCGATCACGCATAAGATACAAAAACTGCTTGCCGCAGTTGAGTCATTACCTTACTATATAGATAAAGTCTGATATACGGCAAGTGCCGATGCGCTGCCGGTGAAGGGGGAAGCATGTTTTTGCGGCAGATATACGACGATGCATTGGCCCAGGCGGCCTACCTGATTGGATGTCAGCAGACCGGCGAGGCGCTGGTCATCGATCCTGAACGAGACATCGACCGCTATTACCGCCTGGCCGAAGACAACGGTCTCAGGATCACGGCGGTTGCCGAGACGCACATTCACGCCGACTTCGTCAGCGGGGCGCAGGAATTCGCGCGCGATCCCAACGTGACGCTCTACCTGTCGTCACACGGCGGCGATGACTGGTCCTATCGCTGGCCGGATGCAGACACTCGCGTGCACTATCTTTCCGACAACGAGTCCTTCTCTATGGGCAAGATCCAGGTGACCGCGGTTCACAGCCCGGGACATACGCCCGAGCACCTGAGCTATACCATCATCGATCGTGGTGGCGGTGCCGATGAGCCGGTTGCCATCGTTACCGGAGACTTTGTCTTTGTGGGCGATGTCGGTCGTCCCGATCTGCTGGAGAGCGCCGCCGGCGTTGCCGGCGTTATGGAGCCGTCGGCGCGCACGCTGCAGGCGTCGCTCGCGGCCAGGCTCTCGGGTTTGCCGGATTTCGTTCAGCTGTTGCCGGGACACGGGGCCGGCAGTGCGTGCGGCAAGGCGCTTGGCGCAATTCCCAGTTCTACAGTGGGCTATGAGCGCCGCTTTAACGCAGCGCTGCAGCTGGCAGAACGAGACGCCGAAGGCTTTGTCAAAGAGATACTGGCCGGGCAGCCGGAGCCGCCGCTCTACTTCGCCCGCATGAAGAAGGTCAACCGCGACGGGATCCGCGTCACTAACGGAGTGCCGCAGCCTCCCCGGCTGACCGCGGCAGAGTTTGGCGCCCGCGCCGGAGAGAAGAACAGCCTCGTGCTCGACACGCGGGCCGATCGCGCGGCGTTCGAGACTTCGCACTTCCCCGGTGCCGTCTGCGCGCCGCTCGCGGGGCCGTCGTTGTCCAACTCCGCCGGAGCCTTCGTCAACGAGGACGACTCGCTGCTGCTGGTGGTTGACGGCGAACACCAACTGGATGAGGTGACGCGGCAGCTCTACCGCATCGGCTTCGACACGTTCGCGGGCTGGATTCCGTTTGAAGAGCTTGCCGCGGCCGGAATGGCCGGCGCATCGCTCCAAGCGGTCGAGTTTGCGCAGTTCGCGCCCGGCGAGCTGGCCGAAAACAGTAGCCTGCTTGATGTGCGCAATCGCTCTGAATATGACGAGGGGCACGTTCCCGGCGCCCTTCACGTGCCGTACACGCGGCTTCGCGAGCGACTTGACCAGCTGCCGAAGGGGCCGCGCTACTACGTCTACTGTGCATCCGGGCGGCGCGCCGCGCTGACATCTTCATTCCTTCAGCTGCAGGGCTACGATGTTGTGCTGCTCAACGGCAGCGGCGAGGCGCACTTCCAGTCGGTCGCAGCGTAGGGAGCTGCGCCATGCAGACCGTGCTTGCGCTTCTCTTCGGCGGTGCCATGGGGCTGTCGCTGGGTCTCACCGGCGGCGGCGGCTCGATCCTTGCGGTGCCGCTGCTGGTCTACGGGCTTGGGTTGGAGCTGCGCGCGGCGGTCGCGGTGTCGCTTGCGGTGGTCGGCCTCACGGCCCTTTTTGGCGCGCTCATCCAGGCGCGTTCGCGGCTGGTGCTCTGGCGTGCCGGGGCATTGCTTGGTGCGGGCGGCATTGTCGCAGCGCCCCTTGGAGCGAGGCTCGGTGCGGTACTCCCGGACGATCTGGTACTGGTGCTGTTTGCCGCCCTGATGGTACTGGTGGGGGTGCGAATGGCCCGCTGCAGCGCCGATGCCGGGGCGGCAGGTGACGGGGCCAGCGGTGTCGCTGATGGCTTCGACGGCGCGGCCGGCGCTGGTGTCGGCGACGCTCGCAGAGTAGTCGAGGTTCCGGTCGGGCGGCTGCGCTGTCCCCGCAACGTGGACGGAATGCCGCGACCGACCCCGTCTTGCATGGCCAAGCTCGCCGCCGCCGGTGCCGTCGCGGGGGTGCTGTCGGGCTTCTTTGGTGTAGGCGGCGGGTTTCTGCTTGTTCCCGCGCTGATGTGGGTTGGCTCGGTACGCATCGAACACGCGCTGGCCACCTCGCTGGTGGCTATCGCGCTGATCTCGGTATCCGGGTTTGCGGCCAACGTGGGCGCCGCCGGCCAGCTCTCGCTGAGCGTCGCCGCCCTCTTCGGCGCCGGCGGCGCCGTGGGAATGATCGCCGGCGCGCGCCTGAAACGCCATCTGTCGCCGGTAGTGCTCAGTCGCGTCTTCGCCGCAGTGGCCGTGGCCGCCGGCTTCTACGTGGTCGCTCAGGTGCTGCTGTAGTCACCGGACGGAGCGCAGCGCGAGGCGCAAACGGCGCTCCGCGCATTTGCTCCGCGCAGGGCACACGGCGTGCCCGGACCGCCGAGGGCGGGGCGGGCCGCAATTGGCGGCGGGGGGCGCCGATCGGCTCCGCCGCTGCAGAAAGCGCCGCCCCGTGCCGCAGCGCCGTCAGAACCGTCAGAACAGCGTGATATCGCCGCCGCCGGGGGCTCCGCCGCTGCGCCGCGGCTGCGACCGGTGCTGTGCCATCTGTGATTCCACGGTGCCGACAATCCAGCCGGCCGCGGTTCCCACTGCGCCACCAACCATGCCGATCACGCCGCCGGCGTAATAGCCTACCAGCTCGTACGGGTCGGGGAGCATGGAGTCAACCGCCGCGTCCATGAGATCCAGCGCGGTCGCACCGGCTGCCACGGTATTCACCGCGTCCTGCATTCCCGATACCGCTCCGATTACCTGTCCCGCCTGGCCGCCCCATTCGGCACCCTGGTTGAAGTCGTCCTGAACCTCTTTTTTAAGGGCTTCCTTGTCGTCCTTGCCAGCTACAAAGTAGTCGGCGCCACTCTTGGTCGTGCCAATGATCGCACCGTTGATAATAGCAATCTCCTTTTTTGGAATACCGGCTTTGACAAGCTCGTCTTTGATCAGCTGATGGAAACCACCGCCTTTGCCTTTTGCCAGGCTGATCCAATCACAGAAGATAATCTGGTTGCGAATGGCCTGTCTGGTCGGATTTTGCCGGGCATACAGGGTTTCTACAATCATTATTGCTCGATCGAAGATTTCTTCCTGCCTGTCACTTCCATCGGACATAGAATCTCGTTTCAACTCGATCTGCTTTTTAAACCAGCCGACAGACGGGGGTTGTCCGTCCAAAGACTCACCTTCCTGGATTTCCTCGACAATCTCCTCGAAATAACCAAAATTTTGAAGCTCTTTGATGAGTTCGTGTGGAGGTTTGCCTGCATAGGGATTTGGGTTGGCTCTTGCTTTGTCCCTTCGTGAAAAGAAATCCCCGTAAATACTTTCAGCCACAAAAGCCGGAGCCGGATTGGACCGGTTTTGGTAGGTTTCCACCACGTTCTCTACAAGGCTTCCGAGCTTCAGATGTCCGGAATCAATCCCGTCAAAGTCTTTATCGTACACACGCAGATCGGTAGCAATTTTGCTTCCATCCCCGGTGATCACCAAAAAGTTATCCTTGGTCTCGCACCGCCGATCCTTCATGCATTCAAGAACTTCTTGCGCCCGAAGGATGATGTCCTCGAACAAGAGCTTATGAAGGCCGCTGGGCTTGATGATTTCATGGCGGCTATTGGCAGACGGGCGCTTGAATTTCGGCTCCAATACCTTCGCGTTGCCGTCAGGCCCCCTAACAATCTCCCCTTTCTCGTCCAGGATGTAATCCGGGAAGTCCCGGTAAAATCCAATGAGCTGATCGTAGCTTTTGATGTCCATCACTTCATCAATGATCGTCCGCATCTCCGGAAGGTTGTAGTAGCCAGCCACGACCCTCTCCGAGCGGTATTCGCCAGTCGTCTTTTTAACAATTTTTTCTTCTTCGCGGACGAACAGGTTAATGAAGTTGTCCAGGTTGGTAATATCATACTCGGCCAGCAAATCCGGAGCGCACAGATTGAGCATGTGCCAGACTTCCACCGGGGAGTTAACGACCGGGGTGGCCGTCAGCACAAACACGTTCTTATGACCGATTTTACTGAACAGCCACCTGGTTTTTTGAAGGGCATCTTCAGCGCGTTGGGAAGGCTTGCCCGCAGCAATGCCCAACTTGGCAGCTTTGGCCGATCCGAGCGCATTCTTGTAGAAATGAGCCTCATCAAAAAACAGGCAGTCCACACCTAACTCGTCAAAATAGATGTCCGTTTCAAGGCGTTTGGCATCCGAGACGCTCCGAAGTTTGGCTTCCCATTCTTCCTTCTGTTTTTCAAGGCGTTTGACAAGGGATTTTTTTGCCTGGTTGGACATCCCTTCATCGTCCTCCATCAGCGATTCAAAGTCGTCGAGCATCTGGTCGAAATAGGCTACCCGTTCGCCGATGATACGCCGCTGCACACCCGGTGATAATGACAGGGCTTTAAACGAGTGATCGGCAATGAAGATGGCATCCCACCCGTAGAGCTGCGCCATGGACAGCTCCTTATGCCTGGAATCGGATTTCATCTTCATGTTCAGGATTCTGGAATCCGGGAACAGCATCATGTATTCCTCTACCCACTTTTCCTGAACCTTGCCCGGAACGACAAACATGGGTTTTTTGGCGGCTCCCTGTTGGAGTAATGCCTGTGATGTAATAATGGAAGCCAGGGTTTTGCCTGCTCCGACATCATGACAATTGGCCCCCTTGCCATTCCAGACCATTTTTTCGGCAACTGCGCGGTTGTGCTTATAAACGGCAAAATCCTTCACCCCGTAAAACGTATCGCTCATTCCCCGTACCCGGAGCGTCCGCCCATCGAAAGAGGGGTTGATCACCGAGTTGTACGTCTCGTTGTACGAGCGTTCTATGAGCTGACGAACCTGCGAGGAAGCTTTGGTTCGAACCCAGGTGTTGAATTTCTTAGGTACCTGAATCAACATCCGGTTATTGTTCTGGCGTTGAATCTTCCGTGCCCTGGTAATAAGAAATTCCCCCGCTTGCCCCATCTGCGATGCTCTTTTCAGCGTCATAGCCGGCATCAGGTTATCGTCCTCATCATAGAACTTCAAGGGGAAGGTGGAATCCTGGATGTAGGTATTGACGATCTTTGATAGTGGTGTCTCACCCCATCCCTGTGTCCAGTCGGCCTGCGGTTCATCCCCCGATTGAGTGTAACTACCTCTTGCGCGGGTTTTCATGTAGAACCGGTTGCCCAGTTCAGCCTTGTCCTTTACCAGGCCGAATTCAACCTTGTCGTAACCCATTTCCTCGGTCATCCACTCCGAAATGGCCTGCGTAGGCAGATAGGTGAATACGTGCTGCGGATCGACCGTGATGTTATAGACGTCGATCCACGGCGGAACCACTTCTTCCAGCGCTGTGATGTTTTTTTCAAGTTCGTTTTCCTGTGCGATGCGCAGCTTGGCCCGGACATTTCCGGCCAGATACTCATAGCGAAATTCATGCCGCCCGGATTCCGGGTTCATAAAGAAGTCCGGGTGCTGGTCCAAAGCCTGCGTAAGCTCATCCAGGCTGGCCGTGCCGCCCTTGTAGGTCGACTGGTAAAAATCCATATCCAGGGATTCTCCGATCGACCGGCCAAACATAGCCAGTTCGGCCAGGTCATCCGAGTTACCGATTGCCGGCACGTAATTGCGGTTGAACATCGAATCGGCTTCAATGATATCGGCATATACCAGCTCTCCGTTCACCGGATCCTGCTTCACAAATACGGTGAGTTTGTACAGGCGGTTATCGAATTTGAAGGCTTTGCGAACGTCCTCATCTTCATCCGGAATCCCGTAGGCCTCGATGTGGCCATCAAACATTCCTTTAAATTCAGCTCGCAAGGCTTCTTTTTCGGGGGTTTCCTGCGCCAAAGCCGTTACAAAATCATCGTATTTGTCAAGGAGCTGGCAGGCAGAGGCAATGCGTGATCGAAGCCCCTCTCCGACTTTACCTGTTGGACCGATCTGCACTGGTTTATAGAATCTTCTCTGCTTCTCATAAAAGGCACCTTCATGAAACACTAGGTTGCCGGCATGGTACTCGCGGGCAAGATCCAGCATAACTCCGTCATCGGGAACATCATAAAACGGGAGGTTTTCCGGAAGCGAGTAGGGAAATTCCAGCCCGTCAGAAAGAACCCGCTCTTTAAGTTGCTCCGAAAGACTGCCTTTCACGCCCATTCGGGAAAAGAACTGGACGGCATGACCCTGAATATGCTCGCCCAATATGTGGGAAGGATACTCATCGTAGTAAGGATTGTAGAACGCCTCGTAGGTCTGCCCATCGTATTCAATGCTCTTACTCGAAAGATCGTTATAGGCAAACAGGCGGTTCAGCTCGCTATCGGCGTCCGGATGAACGTCTCCGGAATGGTCATCGTATTTTTGGAAAAAG
>PWMO01000494.1 GCA_003558175.1 Spirochaetaceae bacterium | reverse complement strand
GCGCGGAAGCGCTCCTCGAGCTCGTCTCTGCGCTCCTTCTGCTGCTCGCTCATCCGACCGCTGCGCCGGATGGTGCGGTAGTCGCAGCCGTAGAGAAACTCGCTTCCTGCTCCGGCGAGCAGCGTGATGTTGTTGGGGAAGTACTTACTCACCGCGAAGTTCTCAAAGCCGTCGATGACTACCGCCTCACTGAGAGAGAGCTGAGCGAGGGCATCGGCGTGCACTGCGGCGGCCTGCCGCGCGAGCCGCTCGATGCGGTTGGCGACGCTGCCGGTGGTGCAGCCCTCGCGCCGGGTGAGATCCCGGGTGCTCGAGCAGCTTACCACCTGCTGCAGCACGCTGCGGTAGCACAGCACGCGCTTGGCGTAGTAGTCGAGGCGGAAGCTCTGGCGGCTGAACCCGCGGCGGCAGCAGCGGCAGCGGTAGCGCGGCACGGTGCCGAAGGCGGCGGTCTCGTAGCTGCCGTGGCGGTAGAACCAGCGGCGCGCGGCGGGATTCGCGGCCGGGTTCGCCGGCGGGGTGTCGCTGTGCGCAGCCGGGCTCGCGGCGGGGTTCGCGGCAGGGCTCGCGGCATCTGCTGTCTCGCGCGGCGCTCGCTCCTCCGGACGCACCGGGGAGCTGCCGGTGCCGGCGGTGGGGCTGAGAAGCGGGCGGTCGCGGTAGTGTTCGCGGCAGTGCGGGTTGGGGCAGAAGGCGGGGGTGAACAGCTCAGGGGGCTGCTCGGGTTCTGCGGTCAGGGGAATGATGCGTCTCATACCCCACATTACTACCCGGTTTTGCCTCCTGATTGCGTTTTCACCAAGCTTCGTGGCAGTTTACGCTCTTTGCCGCCGGAGGCGCCTGGCTGCTGGTCTGACTCCGCTCGGCTGGCGGCCGTCGGTTTGCGCGGAATTACGGTTCGGGCGGTCGGCGGTCCTGTTTGCGTTGAGCGCGGCGCCGCTTCTGCTGGATGCGTCGTTCAACGGCGGTGCGAGTCGGACGAGTTGCAATGCGGCGCCGGCCGGGAGTGAGAGCGCTCAACAATAACGTGACGGCGCGGTTGTGCGCCAGGCGCCGGTTGGCGTGCTGGCTGCGTGTCTGCGATGCATGGATCACCAGCTCGCCGTCATTGGTTACGCGGTTTGCAAGCCGTTCGCGCACCGTTTGCCGCTGGTGTTCCGGCAGCGGTAACCGCTCAATCGGCAGCCGCAGCGTCGTTCTGGTGCTCACCTTGTTGACGTTCTGGCCGCCGGGTCCGCCTGATCGCGAGAACTCCCAGCGCCCCTCACGCTCGATCCACTCGTTCAGTTCTTCAACCCGCATTGCTCTTCAGCGTACATCATCCCAAGGCGGGATGGCGAGAGTCTTTCGCCTCGCGATAGATTTTCTTCGCGGGAAGTCTCAGCGAGCCTTCGCAGAATTGATCAACGTTATCAGCGCCAGGAGTGCCGAAACCAGCAGCAGCGCAACCGCGCATGCCACCAGGATCCACTTGGTGCTGGTGATCGTGCCCAGCGCAGCGGCGGGTACAATACGCTCAGGCATGGCGTTGATGATCAGCAATATTACGGAGTTCTCAAAGTAATCAAGGACGGCGGCCGTTACAGCAGCACCGGCGCCCAACCGATACAGCAGCAGGCGGCCGGCTCGTTCCCAGGCCAGGTAGCGAATGGTGAGGCTCAGGAGGACGGCGTAGGCTATGGCATAGAAAAAGTCCACTGCCAGCATTCTGCGGTAATCCTGTAGTTGAGATCGGCTGAGCGCACCGAGTGTAGTGTAGATCTGCTCCGAGTCCGCGAACCAGAGGGTGTCAAGAATGGGGAACGCCGCCAGGCGCGACATCAGCGCGAAGAGCACCACCGTGGCAACTGCAGAGGCCAGGTGCGCGATTCGTATTTTGCTCATGACTGCTGCCCGGCGGCAGGTGAGTGCTTCCCGTGTGGCTTTTTTTTCATAGTGGGAGTGTAGTAGGGTACCAGGGCGTATTGCAAGCACGGTGTTTCTCAGTTTTAGCGGAAAAATTCCGCGGGAACCGCGGGATTCGTTGAATCGCCGGAGCTTTTCGCGTAGTAATAGAGAGTGGAACGTTAGAGCATGTCCACAGTATTCGAGCACTTGCCGAGCCGCCTCTTCTTTCCTCTCGCCTCGGTGCACCGGGAGCACTACGCCGCGCTGCTACTGATCTACTACCGACTCTTTCTCGAGTACCATAGCGGCGTGGAACGGGAACTGGTCGTCGCGTCTTTCGAGGAGTACTTCCGCACACTCGGTGATGCCCCGTCACTCCAAGCGCCTCCCGGCCTGCCCGCCGGCCTTCCCGGTGAAGGTGAAGGTGAAGGTGACGGTGACGACGTTGCGCAGTCGTCCGATCCAACCGAAGAGAAGGGCGAGGAGCCTGGCGGCGCTTCCGGATCTCCTGATGGCCCGGCGAGCGTGGAGCGCGGCGACACGCGTCTCGCCGCTTCAGCCTTTCTGCGGCGGCTCATCGAGTACGGCTGGGTGAATGAGGAGGAGCAGCAGGACTTTGTGCGGGTGATCAACATCTCGTCGTACGCCACTCCGTTTTTCGAGGCGCTTCACCGTGTCGAGCAGGGGATTTCAGTCGAGTACGAAAGCCACGTCATCGGCATCTATTCTTCGCTGGTGGGCGACGCCGCGCGCGAGCACGGCGAGCACGCGGTGATAAACGCACATGGCCACACCCGCATGCTGGTGGAGTCGCTCAAGGTGCTGCATCAGAACATCCGCCGACACATTCAGGCGCTCTACGACGGTGACCCGGACGTACACGAGATCCTGCACATCCACTACGACCTCTACATGAACGAAGTGATCGACCGCGCCTATAACCGGCTGAAGACTTCGGAGAATCTCTCCAAGTACCGCCCGCGTATCCTGCAGGCGGTCGCTGACTACCTTGTGGACGATGACTGGCTTGCGCGTACCGCCGAGCGGCTTTCCGTCATGAAGCGTTCTTCAGTGGCTGCAGCGCGTGAACTGCTGAGATCGTTGCTGATCGAGATCCGCGATGAACTGAAGAACCTCGATCCGCTGCTGACCCAGATTGACGATAAGAACCGGCGCTACTCGCGAATCTCCACCGAGCGGATCAAGGCACGACTCTACAGCGACGCCTCAATTGCCGGTAAGATCAAGCATATCCTGGCCGCGTGGGCAGACGGGGCCGGCGACGAGACGGGGCCTCGTGCCCTGAGACACGGCATCTACCGTTCGCGACGCCTCGACGCCGGCAGCCTTTACACGCGTCGCAGCCGCAGCCTGGACGTCGCTGCGTTCCAGGCCGTCCGTCCCGATGCGTTCGAACTCGAACAGGCGGAGGTCGAGCTCCTGCTGCGCATTCGCAACCAGCTCAGCCCGGAGCGCATTGCCGGCTTTCTTGAGCCGTTTTGTCCGGCGGACGGCTCGGCCGTTCCTGCTCACTCCATCGTAACCGACATGGAGAGCTTTGTGCGCGTGATCTACGCAGCGGCGTACGCCGAAAGCCGTGACGACCGCTTCCCGTTCCGTGTCAGCTGGGGCGACGAAGAGACGCGTAGCGGTCGCTTCGTTTTTCGTCGCCATGATTTTTCCCGCAGGAGGCCCCTGTGACCGATGCCGCCGCCCGGCTTGCCCGGCTGTCTTCCGACGATCGCGAGCTGCTGCGTGAAAGCCTCGCCACACTCTTCTCGGGGAGTTTCATCGTACGTGCCGTAGAACAGCACGCAAAGCTCTACCGCTTCGTGACGGCCAATTTCGAAGCGGTTGAAGACTACCTTGCCGTCGCCGGCTGGGGCCTGCGGAAAGACGAGACGCTCGGCGTTGTCGGCTTCACCGGGCCGGCCGCCGCACGGATGCAGCTCGGTATCGACGACTCGAGTCTGCTCCTTGTGCTGCGTCTGCTCTACGAGGAGCGCGCTGCCGCCGTCACCCTGCACGGCGAGCGAACCGCTCTGCAGCACGAGGTGCTTGATCGAGTACGCACCCTTTCCGGCCGATCCGTGACCAAGACGCGTTTTGTTGCGGCGCTGCGCCGTTTCCAGACGCTGCGGCTGATTCGGATCCTGGGAGAGGAAGTCGACCCCGAGACCGTCATCGTGCTCTACCCGAGTATCGCATTTGCGCTGGAGAGCACGGCGCTGGACGAGATGGTGGAACGCCTGCAGAGCTACCGCCCCGAGGCCGACAGTCGTAGCGGCGGTGACGAAGACGAAAGTGATCTGGACGACAGTGATGAGAACGACAGCGATGAGAACGCCGCCGATGAGAACGACAGCGATGAGAACGCCAGTGACGAGAACGGGGAGGTCGACTGATGCTGCTCCTGTCGCGTGTGCGCCTGATTAACTGGCATTTCTTCACCGATACGACAATTGCCGTGGGGCAGGCGACCTTGCTGGCCGGAGACAACGGGAGCGGCAAATCCACGATAATCGACGCGATTCAGTACGCCCTGGTCGCCTACATTAACCGCATTACCTTTAACGCTGCGGCTACCGACCGACGTGCCGGGCGCACGTTGGAGAGTTACTGCCGATGCAAGGTGGGGAGTGAATCGCTGGACTACGTGCGTGGCGACTGCATCACCCACGTAGCGCTCGAGTTCACCGGTGATGGCCGCCGTTTCTGTGCCGGCGTCGCCGTGCAGGCGTACCGCGACGGAGACGCAAAGGAGATGCAGTGGGTGTTGGACGGCGGACGATTGGAGGACGTGCCGTTCTTCAGTGATGATCTGCTCACTCCGGTGCCGCGATTAAAGGAGCTTCTGCGGATGCAGGGCGGCGTGCCGTGCGCCACCAAGCGGGACTACAGTTCGCGGCTTACCCATCTGCTGCAGGTGCATCGGCGGAACGCCGACTTCAATCCCTACCTTGAGGCTCTGGTGAGGTCGGTCAACTTCACCCCGTTCACGTCGGTGCACGACTTCGTGTGCAACTACATCCTGGAAGAGCGCGCGCTCGACATTTCGGCGATGCGCGAGAACCTCCTTAACTACCGCGAAGCAGAACGCGAGGCCGAAGCGGTGCAGCAGCGTATCGAACGTCTGCAGCAGGTAGTTGAGGCAGCCGATCAGGTGGAGCGCCTTGCGCGCCAGATCATCCACCAGAACTACTACAAGCTGCGCCTCGAACACGACCAGACTGCCGACGAGCTTGCGGCAACCCGGCGCAAACTCGCTGAGGCGACCACCGCCCACAGCCGTGCCCAAACCGCACGCGCCGACCGCTTCGGGCAGCGTGAACGGCTCGAAGCGCAGCGGCAGGAGCTGGTCTTCGCGCTGGTGCAGGATCCCGCCCATCGTGACTACGAACGGCTGCGGCGAACCCGCGAAGAACTCGGTACCCGGCGGCAGCACGAAGCGCGCCGTGCCGAACGGTTCTCCGAGCTGGCGGCGTCGGTAGAGGCCACTCTCGGACGCTCAATCAGTCCCGACTCCCTGGCGGAAGAACGGGCCGCACTTGATGGTGAGCGTGAGGCGCTGGGCATCGAGATCGCTTCGCTCCGCGCGCGGGAAGCTGAACAGCGTGCGACAATTACCGATCTGCGACAGGAAGCACGTGACCTCGAGGAACGCGGGGTCCTTCGCTACCCGGACGCCGCCGTTCAATTAAAGCGCGCGTTCGCGGAGCATGGGATCGCTGCCACTCACCTCGCCGAGCTGCTGGAGATGACCGATCCCGACTGGCAGGCGGTCACTGAGGGTGTGCTCGATGCGCGCCGCTTCGACTTGCTGGTGAGGGAGGATCAGTTTGCCAGGGCCGTTACGGTCTATCGTGACCATTCGGCCGCACTTGGAGGTGTGGGTCTGCCGGACCTCTCGCGGCTGCACGACAGTGAGATCAGTCCCGGTTCACTGGCGGAAACCGTTGAGGCCAGGACCCCGCAAGCGCGACGCTATCTGGCACACCTTCTGTCCGATGTGATGCGCGTTGAGCCGGAACACCTGCGCGACCACGCCGAAGCGGTAACCCGGGACGGCCTGCGCATGACCGATTATCGCTTCGAGCGGATGGACCCGGCGGTCTGCAATACGTGGTATATCGGCGCCGCGGCAAAGGTTCGGCGCCTGGAACAGATTCGCAGCCGGCTGGGTGAGCTGGATGCCGAGGTTGCTGCAACCAGGCAGGCAATAAACGACCGTGAAGCTCGCAGCCGCGCTCTGCTGGCCGCCTACGATCGACTGCACGAGATGGAATCTCTCGCCGATGCCGCTGCACGCGTGGAGGCGCTGGATCGAGAGACAGCCGATACCGAGCGACTGCTGGAGGCCATCGATACCACCGGATTTGACGAGCTCAATCTGCAGATTGCCGCATTGGCCGATGCCGCCGCGAAGCTGCAGCAAGAGATCGACCGTCTGAGCGGCGAGCTCGGTTCACTCGAGGAACGCCGCCGCACGCTTGGCGCAACCGAGCAGCAACTCGGTGTGCGACTGGAGCGCCGCTCTGATGCACTGCGCGGTTTTCTGCTGGAGCACCCGGACGAGGAGGCCGCCTGTCTGGAGTATGCCGACAGCCAGATCGCGCGTGAGCGGAAGCAGTCCGGCAGGCTCGACTATACGGAGATTCTCTCCCGCTGGCAGTCCGCAGTGACCGGATTTACCACCCGGCTGGAGAACGCCCGCAGCTCCTTGCGTGAACGCAAGCAGTCGTATAACCGTGATTTCCACGCCCTGCTTCCCACCGAGGAGGACGCCTCGCGGGAACACCGGGAGGCCCTCGAGCGATTCCAGTTGACCGAACTGCCGGCGTACCGCGACCGGATTGAGCGCGCGCGGCGCGAGGCGGAAGCGCAGTTCCGCGAGCACTTCGTCAGTCGCCTCAACGAATACGTACTGCAGGCGCGCGACAGCTTTCAGGAGATTAACTCCATACTGAATACCATCCGCTTCGGCCACGACCAGTACGGCTTTACCATTCACGAGCGGCCGGAGAAGCGTGGCGTGCTGGAGGTAATTCGTAGCGCCGCAGAGATTCGCAGCAACGAAGGCACGCTCTTTGAAGCGCTGGCCACCGACGAGGAGCGCGCCGAAGTGTTGCGCCTTTTCGAGCGCATTCTGGATAACGACCTTGACTCGCCTGAGGTAGCCGAGATCTGCGACTACCGGCAGTACTTCCAGTACGACATTCGTATTCGTCACACCGACACGCTTGACGTCAGAAGCGGCAAACCGCAGGAGTCGATGCTGTCAAAGGTGCTGCGCGAGAAGTCGGGCGGTGAAGCACAGACCCCCTATTACGTCGCGATTGCCGCCAGTTTCTACCGTTACTACCGCGATGACCCGGATGCGGTGCGTCTGGTGCTGTTTGACGAGGCGTTCAACAAAATGGACGACGACCGCATAGAGAAGACAATCGACTTCTTTCGCAAGCTGGAGATGCAGATAGTCACCGCGGTCCCGACCGAGAAGATGGAATTCATCGCCCCCCACATGGATCAGACCAACCTCATCGTGCGCAAGCACCATCACGCCCACCTGCGCGAGTTTCGCGTCCTGAGCGAGGACGCTCCGTGAGCGCACGCAAACCCGGCAGCATCCCGGCGGGTATCACCCCGGTTGCCAGGCGCATTCTGCAGCAGTTTGCCGACGCCTATCCGATGTCCGCACATTACCGTGGCGGGCGCGCGCTGCGCAAGGCGAAGTGGCACGAGCTCATGCCCGAGATCACCCGCGACGTGGATGCAAAACAGCGCTTCCTCGACGCCGTAGACGAGCTGGTTGCCGGCGGTATTCTGTCGGTGCGCTGGCGCCGCTTCCGCGAAGGCGATGAAGTCGAGGCGCTCTACCTGCAGCAACCGGATGCGCTCTACCGTGTGCTGGGGCGGCGTTCCCCTGCCGAGGTGGCGGCCGCGCAGCGCACCGTGCTGCACCAGGCTACACCGCCGCCCGGCTCGCTGGCTGCCGCGGTCGCTACCCACGTGGCGGCGCTGCTCGACGCGGCCCATCCCAGCGGCTTTGCCGACGAGGCCGAACTGCGCGATACGTTGCGACTGCTGTCGCTGCATCCCGAAGAAGCCGGTTCGCTCCCGATCCGTGCCCTCAGCGTGCGCCTCTTCGGTGACAGCAAGCGCATCGAGTCGCTGCTGCGCGTTGCCGACAGCGCGTCGCTCGCCGCCGCCGGTGTCCGTGCCTCCGAACGGCTGGCGCTGGAACGCAGTTACCCGGAGGCAAGCATCGCGTTGTGGGGCAAACTGTGCCTGGGCGGCGGTCGATCCTGGCAACTGCGCGGCGAGATACTCACGCTGCCTCTGGCGACGGTAACGGCGCTGGAAGCCGTTGAGTTTTCCGGCCCGCTCACCACAGTTGAGAACAAGGAGTCGTTTGCCGTATTTGTGCGCTCAATGACCGGTGGAGCGGCGGTGTACACCGGCGGACACCCGAACCGGGCAGTTCAATCGCTGATCCGTGCTGCCGCCGTCGCCTGTGACTCGGCGCGCCATTTTGGCGACATGGACCCCGAGGGGTTGCTCATCTACCAGGAGATCGCGGCGATCATTCCGCATCTGAGACCGCTGCTGATGGATCCCGCAACCTACGACCGCGTTGCCGCGCACGGGCGACCGCTGACGGCCAAAGAGATTGCCGTTCTTGACCGCATTTCCCGGCCGGAACTTGAACCGCTTGTGGCGCGAATGCGCGCACGCCGCATTGCGGTGGAACAGGAGGTCATCGACCTGCCGCAATGAGTCGGCGCCGGATGACGCACGAACGGTGTGCTGCTCGGCTTTGAAGCTACAGCGGGATCGTCCTGGTCTGGGTTGGTTCAAGTTGAAAGGTGGAGCCGTTCAGCCCGATTGTCAGCGGCTGCAGCCTGCCGGTGGCGGCGGATACCGTCATCTCGCGATGGTTGAACGAGAACTCCAGCCAGTTTGCCCGGTAGCGGATCTTGAAGTGCAGCGTCTTGACGCCTTCCGGCAGCTCGGGATTGAGCCACAGCGCCTCATCGCGCACTGCAAGCCCGGTAAAGCAGCGCTGCACAAGATCAACCGTGCCTGCCATGGCGCCGAGATGGATCCCTTCCCGGGTGGTGCCTCCCTGAATGTCGCTGACATCGCTCTCCAGAGCCTCCGAGAACAGTTTCCAGGCGTGTTCGCGGTCCGAGCGTGCCAGCACCCACGAGTGAACGACACGGCTCAAGGTTGACCCGTGATCGGTGCGATCGAGGTAGTAGCGCACGATCTCCGGGATTCTCTCCCGGTCGAGTTGGTACCCCAGGCGCTCGAACAGCTCCTCCAGTGTGTCCGCGGGGAACAGGTAGAACAGCATCAGGACGTCGGCCTGTTTTGATATCTTGTACCCGTTTGGAGTATCGCCTTCGGCCTTCAG
Source organism: Spirochaetaceae bacterium (assembly GCA_003558175.1). Classification (GTDB taxonomy): domain Bacteria; phylum Spirochaetota; class Spirochaetia; order DSM-27196; family PWMO01; genus PWMO01. The sequence goes on along the minus strand of PWMO01000494.1, from coordinate 333 downwards.
TATCCTGTCCAGGCGGTGGAGGGACCCGTACTTCTCGCGGTAGGCGTCCCAGTCCAGCTCTTTGAGACGCTCGTAGCCTTCAAATTGAGCCGGGATGCCGTCACGCTCAAAACAGATGCGCATCTTCTCAGAGATGTCGAACCAGCGGCTTACTTCTTCATCTTGCAGGTTGATCCGGTCGCTGATCCCTTTGCGGCATTCGGGATCAAGCATCTGCAGCGTCTCCAGCGCGCGGCAGATGCACCAGACGGCCATGACGTTGGTGTAGGTGTTGTTGTCCAGTCCCGGCGAATCGCGGTCCGGATAGCCTTCGTGATACTCATCGGGACCAAT
>PWMO01000335.1 GCA_003558175.1 Spirochaetaceae bacterium | reverse complement strand
TCGGCGAAGGTGAAATGCTCCTGGGAAGCGATGTCACCGCTCTGATCGCGCATACCAAGCAGGTGGTCTACCTTGAAGACGGCGAGGTGGTGAAAATCACCCCCGACGGCTACAGCACTACCGATATGCGCGAGCGCCGCGTTGACAAGAAGATCGTCATCATCAGCTGGGAACTCGAAGAGATAGAGAAAGACGACTACCGCTACTTCATGGAGAAGGAGATCTTCGAGCAGCCGGAGTCGATCAAACGCGCCATGCAGGGGCGTATCAGCCACGAGTACGCCACCGCCCATCTGGGTGGACTCAACATGACCAATCGTGAGCTGCTCGAGATCGAGCGGGTCAAGCTGGTGGCCGCCGGCACGTCTTATCATGCCGGTATGGTGGCGTCGTATCTGATAGAGAACCTGGCGCGCATCCCGTGCAACGCCGAGCTGGCTTCAGAACTGCGCTACCGCAACCCAATCGTCGAGCGCAGCAGCATCTACTTCGCTATTTCGCAGTCGGGCGAGACGGCCGACACCCTCTATGCCATGCGCGAGCTGCAGCGAAAAGGCGCGCGTGTGCTCGGAATCTGCAACGTGGTCGGCTCGACCATTCCGCGCGAGTCCGACGGCGGCGTCTATATTCACTCCGGGCCCGAGATCGCGGTGGCTTCCACCAAGGCGTTTACCAGCCAGCTCACCGCGCTCTATCTCTACACGCTGCTGATCGCGCGCATGCGCGACATGTCCTACGAGCAGGGGCTGCATTTCATCGAGGCGCTGGAGTCAATACCCGATCTGGTGCAGTCCATCCTGGATCGGCATGCGGAACTGGAGGCGCTGGCGTCGCGCTACCACACCGCTCAGGACTTTCTCTTTCTCGGCCGGGGCATCAACTATCCGGTTGCGCTCGAGGGGGCGCTGAAGCTGAAGGAGATCTCCTACATCCATGCCGAAGGCTACAGCGCCGCCGAAATCAAGCACGGGCCGATTGCCCTGATCAACGAGCAGACACCCAGCCTGTTTCTGGTGCCGGATGACGGTCTGCGCGAGAAGGTTATCTCCAACATGAAAGAAGTGAAGGCGCGCAAGGGGCCGGTGATTGCCGTGGCGGTAGAGGGAGACCGGGACGTTGCCGCAATTGCCGACGACGTAATCTATGTCCCCCGCGCGGCAGACTACGTCTATCCCTTCCTGATGATGATTCCGCTGCAGCTCTTTGCCTACTACTGTGCACTCGAGCTCGGCCGTGACGTCGATCAGCCGCGCAATCTGGCCAAGAGCGTCACGGTTGAATAGCGCGCGAGTCGCGGCCGCGCTCACGCTGCCGTTGCTCCTCCTGGCTTTCTCTGCTGCAGCGGCCGGCCAGGAGACACTGGTGCTGGTACGCGGCCCCGAACAGCGCCGCGGGGTAGCGGTTCTGGGGCCCAACCCGATCGTCCACCATGCAGCGCAATACGACGGAGGTGGTGGAACGGTCACCGTCTCGCTGATTGCCGAGGCGGTCGATCCCGATGAACAGTGGCAGACCCGGCAGTGTGCGGTCGGCACCGTCTACCTCTTTGAAGACGCCGGGCGCGAGGTAACGTTCTACAGCAACCGTGATGAAGACTTCACCCTGATAGTGACCAACGGAGACTACGATGCCTGTACGCTTGTCTCGGTCTTTGTGCGTGAGTATCTCTTCTTTCGGAACGTCTCATGGGGTGACGGCGCGGCGGATTTCCCGGCCGTGCTGCCGCTGCAGTAGCGTGCCCCGTGCGCGCCGCGCTGCCGTGCGCCGCTCAGCAGGGGTCAGAAATCGCGGTCAGCGGCGCGGTGGTGGCCAGCCGCCCTGATCCATTATTTCCAGGATTCGTAGTGACAGAACCCGCGGCCAGGCCGGCAGTTCTTCGGCGTCTTCGCCGTCGTAGTCAGCAATCAACTGGTTGAAGAGCCGGCGCGCGGTATCCCAGTCATCCATCTTGTAATGGATGAAGGCAATCTCGTAGCGTGCCTCGGCGCCGTTGGCGCGATCGTCGGGAAACCGCTCGAGAAACGTTTCATAGTATTGCAGCGCCACCTCGTAGCGGTTGGCGTCAAGCGCTTCCTGGCCGCGCTGGAACAGCTCGGCCTGCGTCAGACCTTCGGGTATTTCAACCGGGCCGGTCCGGCATCCGGCAAACGCAAGTACAGAAAACATTGCCACAACGGCAGCAAGCGCAAATCTGGTGCAGTGCCTCATATCTCACCGAGAATAGCACAAGCGTGGTCAATCGACAACAGTTTGCGCTTCGGGTAGAATGCCGCCATGATTGCAACCATAGTGAATGCAGCCGCGGTCGTCGTGGGAACGATTCTGGGCCTCATTCTGCGCCGCGGCATTGGAGACGAGCTCAAAGAGGCGGTCTACGTGGGGATTGGCGTTGTCTCGCTGATCATCGGCATATCGATGACCCTCGAGGCGACGCGAATACTCTACCTGGCGCTGTCGCTGGTGCTCGGCGGCGTGGTCGGCGAAGTGCTGGGGATTGAGAACGGCATTCTGCGCCTGGGCGACTTTCTGAGATCGCGCTTTGCAGCGCGCAATTCCGACAGCCAGTTTGCCTACGGCTTTCTGACCGCCAGCGTGCTCTACTGTGTTGGAGCGCTGACTATCGTGGGCGCCTTTCGTGCCGGCGCCGAAGGCAATTACGAGCTGATTCTGACCAAGAGCGTGATGGATGGATTCATGTCCATTCTGTTGGCCGGGGCGATGGGGGTCGGGGTGGGGTTCTCGGCACTGACCATCCTGGTCTACCAGGGCGGGCTGACCCTGGCTGCCGGTGCGCTGCGTCCACTGGTTACGCCGTTGGTGCTGAGCGAAATCACCGGCGCCGGAGGCGCGCTGGTGATCATGATCGGTATCAACCTGCTGGGGCTGAAAAAGATCCGCACCGGGAACTTTTTCCCGGCGCTGGTGATCATTCTCTTCTTTGTGGCGCTGGACCCGTTCCTCGGCCCGCTTTCGGGCCTCTGAGCGGCATCGCCGGCGCCGCAGGGCGGCGCCGCGTTGGGCCGCTGCGGGTCCGAACGGGGCGGGTCAGGCCCAGGTGATCAGGCCGGGGTGAAACTGGTCCACCAGTGAGTCGTGGCGCGGGATGACTCGCACGCTGAATCCCTGGCGGCCGGCCGCTTCGAGGGTGATGGTTCCGCGGTAGCGGTGCACCCCGTCCTTGTGCGTAACCGGCTGCATGGTGATTCGCCCGGCGGCGACAATCTCGGTCTTGGAGCTCATTCTGCCGTAGTAGAGCTCGACCTGGACCTCCTCCGGCGAGAGCCGGCCCAACCGAACCGTTGCGCCCACTTCGATGGTGTCTCCCACTTCAAGTGAGCTGGTATCGGGCCGCTCGATTGCCTCGACGCGCAGGTCGTTCCACGCATGCCGTATCTTTTCCATGTAGGCTGCGATCTGTCTGGCCTCGGCATACTGGTCGCCGGATACCTGGTGGTAATTCTCGAGCGCCGGGAAATAGAACCGTTCGGAGTACTCCACCAGCATGCGATAGCTGGAGAACTGTGCGCCAATTGCGGACATCGAGGCCTTCATGCGCGTGATCCACTCGCGCGGCAATCCGTCCTGGCCGCGGGTGTAGAAGGTCGGCACGATCTCGCGCTCGAGCAGATCGTAGAGCGCCTTGCTCTCTATCTCGTCCTGCATATCGGGGTCTGCGTACTCTTCGCCGTAGCCGATCGCCCAGCCGATCTCCGGGGTGTACGCTTCGGCCCACCAGCCGTCGAGCACCGAGCAGTTGAGAACACCGTTGATGGCGGCCTTCATGCCGCTGGTTCCACTCGCTTCCAGCGGCCGGCGCGGGGTGTTGAGCCAGAGATCGCTGCCGGAGACCAGGTACTGCGCGATCGAGATATCGTAGTTCTCCAGAAACACGATCTTGCTGCGGATCTCGGGCTGTGAGGCAAAGTGCACGATCTCCTTGATGAGATTCTTCCCCGGCAGGTCGTGCGGATGCGCCTTGCCGGCAAAGATCAGCTGGATCGGGCGCTCGGGGTCCGACAGCAGCTTGATCAGCCGTTCCGGGTCACGGAACAGGAGCGCGCCACGCTTGTAGGTAGCAAAGCGGCGCGCGAAACTGATGGTCAGCGTGGTGGGAGAAAGCGCCTCTTTGGCCTGCAGCAGGTGATTGCCGGTCAGGCCGCGCCGCTCGAGCTGATTGCGCAGCCGGTCGCGGGCAAACGCCACCAGGCGCAGCTTGCAGCGCTCGTGCGCGCGCCACAGCTCCTCGTCCGAAATGCGGTCCATGCGGTTCCAGATCTCGAGGTTGGTAGGCTCTTCGCCGAAGCGCGGACCGAAGTAACGGTCGAGCAGGTCGATGATGTCCTGCGCCGCGTATGTCCGAACGTGAACGCCGTTGGTGATGGAGGATATCGGGACTTCCGACCGCGGGACCTGGGGCCAGATACCCTGCCACATCTCGCGCGAGATCTCGCCGTGCAGTTTGCTGACGCCGTTATTGTACCCGGAGAGCTTGAGTGCCAGCACGGTCATACAGAAGTGTTCCTGATGATCGGAGGGATTCTCGCGGCCCAGCGCCATGAATTGATCGCGGGTCAGACCGGTACCGGCAATCAGACTATCGGCGTAGGTGTGAATGAGTTCAACCGGAAACCGCTCGTTACCGGCGGGGACCGGAGTGTGCGTTGTGAAGATGTTGGTGGGCTTCAGTGCCTCAATTGCCTGTGCGGTGGTGAGCTTCTCGCGCTCCACCAGCTCGCGGATTCGCTCGATCCCCAGGAAGGCCGAGTGGCCCTCGTTCATGTGCGTGACGGCCGGATTGATTCCCAGCTTGCGCAACGCGCGAATGCCGCCCACGCCCAGCAGGATCTCCTGACGAATGCGGGTCTCTTTGGTTCCGCCGTAGAGCGTCGCGGTGATGGTGCGCAGATCCTCCGGGTTGTCGTCGATATTGGTGTCGAGCAGATAGAGCGAGATCCGCCCGATATTGACCTGCCACACCCGTGCGATCACCTTCGCGGGGCCGATCTGCACCTCGATCTTTACGTCGCCGCCCTCTTCAGTGCGGCAGCGGCGCACCGGCATGTTGTACCAGTCGTTCTCCGGGTAGGACTCCTGCTGAAACCCGTCGGCGTTGAGGTACTGCTGGAAGTAGCCCTGGCGATAGAGCAGCCCCACACCTACCAGCGGCAGACCGAGATCTGAGGCGGTCTTCATGTGGTCACCGGAGAGCATCCCCAGCCCGCCGGAGTAGATCGGCAGGCTGACATCAAGGCCGTACTCCATTGAGAAGTAGGCCACCACGTCGTGGTGCGACCCTTTGTACCAGGTCTCGCCGTTGCGGTAGCGGGTGAATCGTTCGTAGACGTTGTTGAGCGCGGCGAGGTAGGAGTCGTCGGCGGCCAGCTCGCGCAGCCGCTCCTGCGAGACCATCGCCAGTGTCTGCACCGGATTCTCGCGCGACTCGACCCAGATGTCGTAGTCCAGGCGCGTAAAGAGCGCTACCGCGTCATAGTTCCAGCCGAGCCACAGGTTGTGTGCCAGTTCTGACAGCGGCGCCAGCGGTTCCGGCAGTTTTGGGTTAACTGTGAATCTTGTTACATTCATGGTACGCAGACGATACCGTGCCCATTGTCAGCCTGTCAACGTTCGCTCAGGCGCCCGTCACGCGCCCGTCACGCGGCGGCTGAGGTCAATCAGGTGAGGCCCTCCGGGTGCTCGTCTACAATCGGGATGACGGAGCTCTTCTCGTCGGTGGCGTCGAGTGCGTCAATCTCTGCTACGGCCGAGAGGACGTTCTCTTCTTTGGCCGGATGCAGCGTCATGACCACGGGAACAAAATGCGGCTGTTCTTCGGCGCCGCTGTTCTCCGGCAGTTCATCCTGCAGTACGCTGGCCAGGCTGATGCCGTGATTGCCCAGGATGGATGCGATGCGCGCCAGCGCGCCGGGGGTATCGTCTACCATGGTGCGCATGTAGAAGCGGCTGTAGGTCTCCATCACCGGCACCAGGTTGGTCGGCGGGTTCTTATCGGGCCAGTAGGAAAAGCGATCGAAGTAGACCTGGTAGATGCCTGAAGCCACGCTGATGATGTCCGATACCACCGCTGACGCAGTAGGTGCCCCGCCGGCACCACGCCCGTAGTACATGGTGTGGCCGGTGGAGTGGCCGTACACGCCGACGGCGTTGAATGGCCCGGAGACCCAGGCCAGTGCGTGGTCACGCGAGATAAACGCCGGGCGAACCCGCAGCGAGATTCCTTCACCGACTCGGGTTGCGATGGCGAGCAGCTTGATGACATACCCCAGCGTGTCGGCGTACATCACATCTTCCTGCTGCAGGTCGTGGATTCCTTTGACTTCGATCTGGTCGAAGTCAACCTGAATCCCGAACGCCATTGCGCCCATGATGGCAACCTTGTGAGCCGAGTCGATCCCTTCGACATCCAGCGTCGGGTCCGCCTCCGCCAGCCCTTTGGACTGCGCCGCCCAGAGCGCTTCCTCGTAGCTCTCTTCCTTGTCGATCATTTCGGTGAGGATGTAGTTGCAGGTGCCGTTGACAATGCCGTAGATGGCGTCTATCTCGTTGGCTGCAAGCCCGTCGTAGAGCGCTCGAAGGATCGGAATCCCTCCACCCACCGCGGCCTCAAACGCCAGACTGACGCCGTTCTGACGCGCGATCGCGAGCAGCTCGGCGCCATGATGCGCCAGCAGCGCCTTATTTGCGGTTACCACGTGTTTGCCCGAGCGCAACGCGCGTTCGGTGATCTCTTTTGCAGCAGTAGTGCCGCCGACCAGCTCGACTACAATCTCGACCTCGTCGTCCGCCAGGGCGCGATCGAGTTCCGTTTCAAACAGCGTGTCGTCAAGCTGTAGATTTCTGGCGTAGGTAAACACCCGGTCTACGATGTACTTGAGTCGCAGCTGCGTGCCGGTCTTCTTTGCCAGCAGCTCGCGATCCCGCAGCAGTATCTCGCATACCGCACCACCAACCGTACCGCAGCCGATGACGGCAACGGCGATATCTCTGTTCTGTTTCATCTCGAGCAAACCCTACCGCTGAACATGGTAGGCCATCGTATGCCGCCGTCCCGTCGATTGTCAAGCTGAGGAGTCGGCGCCGCCCCGAGCCGCGCGGCGCCGCGGTCTGTGCCGCCGACGCTTGGAGCGCAGCGGCCATCTCTGCTATGCTTCTCTATCATGCGGATGGAATCGGTCGAACAGCTGCGGCGGCGCCTTGGGGCGCTCGATCTCTTTGTTGCCACCCGGCTGCCGCATGACCGGCTGATACAACGCGGACTCACGGTGGCGCTGCCCCTGGCCGGAGCGTCGCGGGGCGAGCTTCTCTGGGGCGGACCACTCCTGCGTCGTGCCGCGCAGCTCGGCGTCAAAACGGTGCCGGTGCAGGAGGTGGATGTCGCCGACAGCCGCGATGCACTCTTTCTGGCGCTTGACCTTGAGGCACGAGCAGGGGAGTATACCTGGGATGAACGCGAGGCGATCTACCGCTTCGCACTCGAGCACGAGATAACGATAGACACGGAGCTGTCGCAGCTGGTCACCGGTGACGGTTCATTTGCCGATGCGATGATGCGCTACCTGCGGCTGGCGCCGCGCTGGCAGCGAGCGGTAGAAGACGGGTCCGTTGACATCCGCACCGCCGAGGCGTGTGGCTCGCTTCCCGCGCCGGCGCTGGCTGAGGTAAGCGGAGCGCCGGTGCAGTTGAGCTTCAGCAACCGTCGCCGCTTGCTGAGTTGGCTGACCGAGATCTGCGGGCGCGACGGCCTGCACGAGTCTGCGGCCGTGGAACTGGCGCGGCAGGTGATGCGTGCCGATGATCCGGTGGAAGCCACCCGGCTGCTGCGTTACCCGCGGCTTTCGGCCATGGAGTCCCGGTTTCGTGATCTTGAGCGCGAGCTCACAAGCGGTGTTCCGCTGTCTCTCGCGGCTCCGCAGGGCTTTGAAGGACCCGGGTTTGAAATGCAGCTGCGCCTGCGTTCAGCGAGTGACATCGACCGCGCAATAGACGCCCTGCGTCGCATACAGGATCGAGGTGATGAACTCTTCGACTTACTATAAGGCGCGCCTGGCGCGATTCTACGGTACCCCGGACGCTTTGAGCCTGCCTGCGGTCGAACGTGCACGGCGCATTCTGTCGCATCTTGAGCCGGTTATGGTCTCGTCGGCAGATGAGATCCCGCCGCAGCATCGCAATCTGCGCACGCTCTTCGTTACCTCCTTCCGCGGAGCGCCGCTCGCTCCCTGTCCCGGTACTCGGGTGCACCGCTGCTGCAACTATTACACGGTCGACCTCTATGCCGGCTGTCCGCTCGGTTGCACCTACTGCATCATGCAGAGCTATCTGGAGAGCTCTCCGGTCACCGTCTACGCCGACCCGTCACCGGCAATCGCCGCCATACGTGCCCAGGCGCTCGCCGATCCGCTTATTCCGTTGCGCGTCGGCACGGGGGAAACGGGCGATTCACTGCTGTTTGATCCGCTCTTCGACCTCACGCGCCGCTATATCGGTGAGCTCGCGGATCTGCCCAACGTCTATTTTGAGGCCAAGACCAAGACGGCGTACGTTGACCATCTGCTGGACGTTCCGCAGAAGGGAAATGCGGTCATTGGTTTCTCGGTCAATGTGCAGCAAGCGGCCACTGAGGAGGGCGCTTCGGCTCCACTGCGGGAGCGGATCGCGGCGGCGAGCCGTGCCGCGGAAGCGGGGTTCCTGGTGGCATTTCACTTTGATCCGCTGTTTCGCATGGCCGAAGCGGACTACCGCGCGGTGGCGGCTCAGCTGGCGGCGGCGGTGCCGGCGCGGCAGGTGGCGTGGGTGAGTCTCGGGTCGATGCGCTACACGCCGGGGTTACGGGCGCACATCGACCGGCCCTACATTCATGATGAGTTTGTGGGTTGCGCGGATGGGAAGTACCGCTACATTCAGCGCGAGCGCGTGGCGCTCTACCGCGCCGTAGTAGATGCGCTGGTAGAGCACTTTGAATCACGGCCGCCAATCTATCTCTGCATGGAGAGCGAGGCGGTGTGGGAGCGCGTCTTTGGGGCTCTGCCCGACGAGATGCCGGAACTCGAGGCGTTGTTCGCGGGAGCGCCGCCGCGCAAGGAGGGCCAACGGTGCGGCAGATGAGTGTGTTGCTCTGCTGTGTCTTCGCCGCGAGTATGCTGATGCAGCCTCAGGCGGCGGATGCGTCATCTCCGCCGGTTGGGCACGTCGTCTACCTCAAAGGTGAACCGTCGGGAGTGCGTGCCGGGCGCCCGCTGTGGCTGGGTATCGGGTTGGGCCTCCCGGTCCGGCCGTTTGACTTTTTCAGCACCGGCAGCGATGAGCTGCTGGAGATAGAGACTGCGGACGCTGCGGGAGTGCTCGCCACGATCCGTCTGCAGCCCGACAGCGTTGTCTACCTGGATCTGGTGCCCGGTGCCGGCGAACGTACCCACGAGATCAGGCTGCTGTCCGGTTCGGTGTCGGTGTTCATGCGCGACGCGGATCCCGCATCGCAGCTGAGCGTGGTTGCTCGGCCGCTGCGCGTTGACGCTGCGGTAGCAGCCTACGACGTTACGCTCGTGCCGAGCGGCGACGTGCTGGTGACCGTTGCCGGCGGGGGTGTCCGCGTGCGTGACAGCGAGCTGCTGAGCCCGACCGACGGCGCTCCCGGCGCCGACAACGGTGACGCCGGC
>PWMO01000394.1 GCA_003558175.1 Spirochaetaceae bacterium | reverse complement strand
GTGCATGTGGAGAACCAGCCGGGGAACTACGGGCGCTTCGTGATCCTTCGCCATGACGGTGGGTACCAGACCCTGTACGCACACCTCGACAGCTATTCCGTCCGCGTCGGCCAGTCGGTGAACCAGGGACAACAGATCGGAATCATGGGAAACACGGGGCGCAGCACCGGTCCGCACCTGCATTTTTCCGTCATAAAGGACGGATCTTTTGTAGACCCGATGCGATATTTGCGTTAGACTGAAACTGATCATCAAAAGGTATCGCGTTTTGCGCTCAACCGCCACAAAAGGGGGAGAATGTTGTGAGGAGAGTGGCAATTATCATCATCTGTCTCTTCGCCCTGTTTACGTTCATAAACGCGTACACTATCGAGAGCGAGGTTCGTTCTGACAGTTCGACGATTCATCGGGTAGAGTAGCAACAGCGTAATTCGTACAACCGGCGGCCGTCGGCGAGTTTGTATCGCGCGGATTCGCTGCCGCCGGCTCATCTTGCCTGACAATCCGGCTCATCTTCCGTGACAGTACTTGTATTTCTTGCCGCTGCCGCACGGGCAAGGGTCGTTGCGTCCGACTTTGGGAACGGAGCGCTGCACCGTGGCGCGTTCCGGCATTGTTGCCGTAGCCGCCCCACCGCCCGAAGGTGCTCGTCCGCCCTCGGCGCCGCCGCCCCCGATCATCTGCATGTCGGCGTGCTGGGCAACCGCGTTGGATGGACCGCGCACCTGCCGCGGCGACTGCTGGAAACTCTCCGCGCGCACGGCAAACAGTTTGCGGGCGATTGAAGCCCGGATGTCGTAGATCAACTGATCAAAAATCTGAAACCCTTCGAGCTTGTACTCCAGCAGCGGATTCTTCTGCGCGTAGCTGCGCAGGTAGACCGCTTCGCGCAGTGCTTCGAGGTTCTCCAGATGATCCTGCCAGCGCCCGTCTATGTTGCGCAGGTACTCAAAACGGATTGCCATGTTCAGGCGGTCTTTTCCGGCAACCTCCGCTTTGTGGTGCAGGTCTTCGTGCATCTCCTGCAGCAGGCGTTCTTTCAGCGCGGACGCCGGGAGCGTTGCCAGTTCGTCGGCCGAAGTCTGCGGGATGAAGAACAGCCGTTCCTTCAGCTCCAGCAGCACCGGTTGCACCGCAGCGGGATCGTGATTCTTGGCCGGCTCGTAGTCGCCGAGCACCTCTTCCACGATGTCGCGGGCGGTGTTCAATATACGATCGGTCAGGTCCTCGTCGGTCAGAATCGCGTCGCGCTGCTGGTAGATGAGCTTGCGCTGCTCGTTCAGTACGTCATCGTACTCCAGCAGGTGTTTGCGGATCTCGTAGTTGCGTTCTTCTACCTTGTTCTGCGCCCGTTCGATACTCTTGTTGATCAGTTTGTGGTTGAGCGGTTCTCCCGGTGGCAGTCCGCGCTCCATCAGGCCCTTGATGCTGGCGGAGCCACGGCCGAAGAGCCGCATCAGGTCGTCGTCCATGGAGAGAAAGAAACGTGACTTGCCCGGATCGCCCTGTCGTCCGGAACGTCCACGCAACTGGTTGTCGATGCGGCGCGATTCATGCCGCTCGGTACCGAGAACGTAGAGCCCGCCGGCCTGCTGCACCTCACGGTACTGCTCGCGCCACAGCGGGTATTCTTTCTCGTAGGCGGCGCGATACTCTTCTTCGGTGGCCTCCGTCCCGGCACGCTTTCGGGCGCGGAACTCAGGGTTCCCGCCCAGCTTGATGTCGGTGCCGCGTCCCGCCATGTTGGTGGCGATGGTGACCGCCCCCTTGGCGCCTGCCTCGGCAATGATCATTGCTTCTCGCGCGTGGTTCTTGGCATTCAGCACCTCGTGTCGGATTCCGCGGCCCAGCAGCAGGCTGCTGAGTTTCTCGGAGCGTTCAATCGATACCGTGCCGACGAGCATCGGCTGGCCGCGGTGGTGGACCTCTTCGATCTCGTTGCAGATCGCGTCGTACTTGTCGCTCTCGTTGAGATAGATGACGTCGTCCTCGTCGGCACGCGCCAGCGGGCGGTTGGTGGGGATGACAACCACGTCCAGGCCGTAGATGCTGCCGAACTCTTTGGCTTCCGTTTCCGCGGTGCCCGTCATGCCGGAGATCTTATCGTACATGCGGAAGAAGTTCTGGAACGTGATGGTCGCGAGCGTGCGGTTGCGCTGCGCGATACGGATCCCTTCCTTGGCTTCTATCGCCTGGTGCAGTCCGTCCGAGTAGCGGCGACCGTGCAGGATGCGTCCGGTAAACTCGTCTACGATCTCTACCTTGCCGTCCGCCACCACGTACTCCTGGTCGCGGTGAAACAGCCGGTGTGCACGCAGTGCCTGCGTGGCGTGATGAATGTACTCGAAGTTGTCTTCGAGAAAGAGCGATGTCGAGATGATTTTGCGCTGCTGCAGAACCTGCTCGAGGTGATTCAATCCCTGGTCGGTAAACGTTACACGCTTTGACTTCTCATCGAACTGGTAGTCTCCTTCCGGCTCATCAGGGTAGTCTCCGGTTTCAGGGTCTCTGGCGCACTCTTCCAGCTCGCGCACCACGCGATTGACTTCCATGTACTTGCGGACGTCATCCTCTGCTACGCCGGAGATGATCAGCGGTGTACGCGCCTCGTCTACCAGGATGGAGTCGATCTCGTCGATGATGCCGTAGTGGTGACCGCGTTGCACCTTGCGTGACGCGTCGAACGTCATGTTGTCGCGCAGGTAGTCAAAACCGAGCTCGTTATTTGTTGCGTAGGTGATGTCCTGGCGATACGCCTCTTTGCGCGCATCGTTGTCCATCTGCGATACGATTGCTCCCACCGAGACGCCGAGGTACTCGTACACCGGCCGCATCCAGTCCGCGTCGCGCTGTGCGAGATAGTCGTTAACGGTAACCACGTGGACGCCGGATCCCGTCAGACTGTTGAGATACGCGGCGGTAACCGAGGAAACGGTCTTGCCTTCCCCGGTTTTCATCTCCATGATCTTGCCCTGGTGCAGGACGATTCCACCGAGTATCTGAACGTCGTACAGGCGCTCGCCGAGCGTACGCCGGGCCGCTTCGCGCACCATCGCGAACGCATCCGGCAGAATTGCGTCAAGCGAAGCTCCACCGGCCATCCGTTCGCGAAAGCTGCGGGTCTGCTGTACGAACTGTTCCCGTGTCAGCGACATGGCCCATGATTCGCGGGTGTTGATTTCGTGGAGTATCGGAATCAGGCTCTTGAGATCTTTCTCTCCCTTCGAGCCGAACAGTACGTCAATCACTCGATGTATCATCACGCTAATGTAGCTTGGGACGCAAGCGGCGGTCAAGATTGACACGGCGGCAGGCGCGCAGGTAGTATCAAATAGAACGGACGCAAGGATGGGGGAATCCGAAACACCATGAGAGCTCGCTTTGTATCACGATATCTGCTGTTGGTGGGCGTGCTGTGCGCGATGCTACTGCTTCCGATGTTGTTGGCCGGCTGTTCGCGTGCGCGGATCAGTGCTCTGGATCGTGAGGAGCTGTTTCACCTGGCAATCGGGCGAGCCGAAGACCAGATAGATCTCTTCCAGACCGAGGGTGCGCCGCTGAACCAGAAGACCCGCATCGTGATGCGCGACGGGTTGTTCTTCATCAGCAACGGCAGCGCCAACAAGGTGATGGAGTTCAGCTCGTATGGCGACCTGCTGTCGCTGCACTATGATCCGGATGAGAATCCCCGGCCGGTGCTGCTGCAGGCTTCGGTAGTCGAGGGGCGAATGACCAACCGTCGCGCCCACGCCTACCATTTTTCGCAGGTGGGAGAACTTGCCGTCACCTCGAACAAGACGGTCATGGTAGAGGATATGCTGGGAGAGGAGCGGGCCGTCTTTGACTCGGACCTGGGCGTGAACCTCAACCGGGTGGTGTTGCGCTTTGACTCTCGCGGGCAACTCATCGACTATCTCGGACAGGAGGGGGTAGGTGGTACGCCGTTTCCCTATATCGAGCGCCTTGAGGTGACATCGCGCGATGAACTGGTGGTGATCAGTCGTACCATGGAGAGCTGGCTGGTCTACTGGTTCACATCGGCGGGAGATCTGCGCTACAACGTGGAGATTCCGCTCAGCCGCCTGCCGATTCCGGACGACCGGACGGTCATTCCGGCGCTGGAAACCATCCTGCCCGACAAAGAGCTGCCGCGGCTCTACCTCAAGCTGGACTACTACGAGCAGGCGCTCGACCCTGATACCGGGGCCAGCTTCGGCATAGAGAAGACGCTCTCGCGCGTGTACTGGCTTGATCTGGAACAGGGCAGGTACGAAGGCTACGTGAACCTGCCCAGCAATATCCAGACGGTAAGCGGCCGCAGCGTGTTTGACCGGCAGGACGTTGAGTACATGTACCAGCTGGTAGGCGTGGCTCCGCGGGAGCATCTGTTTCTTCTCTCGCGTGAAGACAACGACCAGACGCAGCTGCTCATCATGCGTACCGATGGGCGCGTGGTGCGGCGGCGCAACCTGCATGTCGAAGACAGCGAGATCCTCTACAAGACCTATCACGTGAGCGCTGCCGGTATCCTCAGCGCTCTGCTGGGGTTTGAAGATCACGCCCGCATCGTCTGGTGGCGCAGCGACCGCCTGGTGGGAGATCTGGGCCGATGAGTTGCGGGTCGATCCCTCTCGTCACCGCCCAACAGATGACTGAAATCGACCGGCGCGCGCAGCAAGAGTACTCCATCCCCGGCCTGGTGCTGATGGAGAACGCCGGATATCGCGCCTGGCGGCTTCTGGACGGACGGCTTGCCGCCGAGGCCGCAAGCACTCGGGACGACCGGGACGCTCCACCCCCCAACCGCCGGCACCTCGACCGGGACTGCAGACACCTCCGCCGGCCGCGAGCTACCGCACAACGGCTCTTGTTCGTTGCCGGAAAAGGTAACAACGGCGGCGACGCGCTCGTGATGGCGCGGCACTGCGCCATAGAGGGCTTCCATTTGCCAACCGTGCTGGTCACCGAGCGCAGCGAGCGGGAGCCCGGCGCCGGTCACCGGCGTGCCTGCGAGGCGCTGGGGGTGAGCGTCCTGGACTGGCAGGGCGAACGTGAACGGGCCGTGGAGGCAATCGAGTCGGCGGACTGGATTGTTGACGGCGTTGCCGGGACCGGTGTCAGCGGTCGGCTTTCCGGTGCTGCGGCGGAACTGGTTGCGGCGATCAATCAGGCCGCCGGGCGTGTGGCGGCGGTTGACTGTCCGAGCGGCGTTGGTGATGAGTTTGAGCCGGATTTCCCGGCGGTGCGCGCAGATCTGACCATTACCATCGGCCTGCCGAAACGGCATCTCTACTACCGGCACTCTCGTGTTCTCTCGGGCGAGATTGTGGTGTTGCCGATCGGGTTCCCGCCGGCGTTGATCAACGCGGCCTCACGGGAGTGGCTTCTGGCCGACGAGGACGCCCTGGAACGGCTACTGCCCCCGATGTCACGCGCGGCGTTCAAGAATCGCCGCGGCGTTGTGGCGGTCTTTGCCGGTGCACACGGGACCAGCGGCGCCGCGGTACTCTGCAGTCGCGCCGCGGCGCGTTGCGGTGTCGGTATGGTGCGCCTCTACTGCGACCGCTCGGTCTATCCGGTCATTGCACCGCGGCTTGAATCGGTCATGGCGGTTCCGTGCGACCCTCCGAGCGGACCAGCCGCCGGGGCGGATGCGGTAGCGGTCGGTCCGGGCTGGGGCAGCGGCGCCGAACGCGAACCGCAGCTTGCAGCGTTGCTGGCTCAGCCGCTGCCCGGAGTGATCGACGCCGACGGGATCGAAGTGCTGCGCCGGCTGCTCGATTCCGGGCGTTTGCGCACCCTCCAGGGGCGCTGGGTGCTGACGCCACATCCGGGTGAGCTTGCCTCGCTGTGTGGTCTGCAACGGAGTGCGCTGCCGGAGAATCCGGTGCCGTTGCTGCAGAACTGGTCGGCACGCCTGGACGCCGTGATCGTGCTCAAGGGACACGTCAACTACATCGCAGTACCTGAAGGCCGCATGACCATTGTAGACGGGATGAACCCGGCGTTGGGCACCGGCGGTTCCGGAGACGTTCTGGCGGGTATCATTACGGCCCTGCTGGCGCGAGGGCTGAATCCTGCTTTCGCTGCCGAGGCGGGAACGGTGCTGCATCAGGTGGCCGGGAAACGCCTGTTTGCCGAGCGCGGTCTTTTCCTGGCCGAGGACATGCCGGAGCGCTTGTCGGCGCTGACGGCGGAGTTTACCCGATTTGTCCACTGAATATGACGATGACGGACGGATGGTCTATTATTCTCGTCGCCCACCGCAACCGTGGGCGGAGGATGCGGATCCGGACGAGTGCTCCAGGCCGCGCCGCCGCAGCCGCAACCGTTCGCTGGCGATAATCCTGATCGACGTCGCGTTGATTCTCCTGATATACGCCGTCATTACGACGTTTATTCGGGCCGACTCGTTTCGCGGCGAGATTGCCGGCGTTGAAGTCAGCCTGAACGTGCACCCGGGTGACGTCAGCGACACCTGGCAGCTGCGCTTCACGCGCCGCGAAACGCCCAACGGAATCCCGCGCGCCGAGATCGTTGAAGTGCGGTTTTCCGACGGCGACCGGTTCAACCCCGAACCGGTGCTGGACGTGCTGCCCGACGTTGTCGGCGCACAGCGCCTCATCGAGATCTCCGCACCGGCCTCTACCCGAGTGGCTCGTGCCCGTATCGCCGTTGGAGACAGGACGCTGCATCTCCACCGCCGTACCCGCTGAGACTCCGCCTGGAACCCCGTCTGAGACTCCGCGGTCGGTCGCCGGATCACATGTCGGTTCTGGATCACGTTGACCGCCGACTGCATATGGGGTATGCTTGGCGGGGAGTATCACATGATTCAGATCTACCTGCTTTCGGTCGTTACCAACATACTTGCCGGCGTTGCGCTCTCTATCGACGCCATGGACGAGAAGCTTCATCTCAGTAACCTGTTCAATCGCCAGTTGCTTGAGTCTGAAGGCTTCAGGCTGGGGTTGGGGATCGCAACATTCCTGGTGGGATTCTTCAAGTTTCTCTCGGTAACCAACGGAGACGTGCCGGTGGTTGGGGATCTGATTCCGGCGCTTTCCGGGGTCATACAGGGAATGATTCTGCTGGTGCTCTATTACCGCTCGCAATCCTATGTTTCATCTCCGCCTCTCGATTCCATTGACAAGATCTTCGTCAGCAACCGCAGCATGTTCGGCACGGCCGGTATTCTTATCGGGTTCCTGCACTTCCTCTTTCCCTCGGTGTTGTTTCTGTAAGGCCGGGACGTGAACCAGGAGCTGAATCAGTCGGTTGCCGCCATCATTATGCGTGGGGATTCGGTGCTGCTCGCACAGCGCAAGCCCGGCGGCGCAATCGGCAATCGGTGGGAGTTTCCCGGCGGCAAAGTAGACCCGGCGGAAGATCCACCCGCGGCGCTGTCACGAGAAATCGCCGAAGAGCTGGGCGTTTCCTGCTCGATCGGCGAGCAGTTGGCCGCAGCGTCCTTTGAGAACGCCGGCGAGCGCTACCGGCTGCAGGCGTATGCGGTGGAGCTCGATTCTACACAGTTTGCCCTTCCAGAGCACACGCAGACCCGTTGGGTACGGTGGCCGGAGGTCGGCAGTTACGATCTCCCCGATTCAGACCGGGCGCTGCTCGATTCTCTGCTGGCGCGATTCTCCTCAAACAACCGTCCCGTTCAATAACCGTAACCGTCCCGTCAGATAACCGTCCCCAACGGAATGATTCCGTTCTTCGGGATGATGATAATTCCGTCGCGCACATAGTGGGTCGGAAAGTCACCGTCCGGCGGGTTGGGGTGGTCAAGTCCGATACGGCAGCTGTCGCCGATGCGGGCGTTCTTGTCGATAATTGCCCGGTTGATCAAGCAGTTGCGCCCGATGCCCAGATCGGGAATGCCGCGCGCCCGGTTCTGCTCGTGCCGCTCCGGCGTCTCGTAGTAGTCCGCGCCCATGCAGATCACTCCGTCCAGCCGGCTATTGGGCTCGACGATGGTCCGTATCCCGATGATTGAGTTGTTGACCACCGAGTCGGTGATAATGCAACCGTCTGCAGCCAGCGTCCCCGAGAGCGAGCAGGCGTTGAACTTGGATGCCGGGAGGTCCCGGCGGTGGGTGAAGATGGGTGAAGTCTCTTCGTAGAAGTTGAAATCTGGATTTATGGTCGCCAGATTGAGGTTGGTGTCGTAGAAGGACTTTATCGTTCCGATGTCTTCCCAGAATCCGGTAAAGACGTAGGACTGCACGTGGGCGTCGCCGATCAGCCCTGGGATGATCTCGTGCCCGAAGTCGGTCAGGGAGTTATCCAGCGCGTTTTCCATGGCCGACGCGGTGAAGCAGTAAATGCCCATCGAGGCGAGGTACTCCTTGCCGCGCCGCAGCTGCTCCCGGTCCGGGTGCAGGTGCTCCGGGATTCTGAGTTCCGATACGTCCTGGTCAATCGGCGGTTTTTCGACAAAGGAGGTAACTGCGCCGTCATCATCGACCTGCAGAATACCGAACGCAACCGCCTGCTCACGGGTAACCGGAGTGGCCGCGATGGTGACGTCCGCCCCTGAGTCGACGTGACGCTGATAGAAGTCGAGCAGATCCATCCGATAAAGCTGGTCGCCCGACAGGATCATGTAGTTGCTCGGCTCCTGCGGACGGAAGTGCATCAGGTTCTTGCGCACGGCGTCGGCGGTGCCCTCGTACCATCCGGAGTGGTCGAACGTCTGTTCCGCGGCGAGGATTTCGACAAAACCCTGCGAGAAGCTGTCGAAGATGTAGGTCTCCGCGATGTGCAGATGCAGTGAGGCGGAGTTGAACTGCGTCAGCACGTAGATCTTGCGAAAACCGGCGTTGATGCAGTTGGAGATGGGGATGTCTACGAGGCGGTACTTGCCGCCGAATGGAACCGCAGGCTTGGCCCGTTCCTTGGTCAAGGGGTACAGCCGAGTACCCTTACCGCCACCCATGATGATCGACAAGACGTTCTTCATCTCTGTATTCTACGGCCTGCCCGGAGCGCCGTCAACAAAAGAGTCGGACGAGTCTACCGAAAGCAGTCGATTTCTGGTAATATGAGTCGCCGCTCATGGCTGGTTTTTCTATGGCTCGACTGGAACAGTTCATCGACCGCCTGCAGAACGAACGCGACTTCATGGCCTGCGTTACTCGCTGGGAGCGAATCGCGCCGCGCGAGGGACAGTACGCGCCGCTGCCGCACGATCTCGATTCCCGCTTGCTGAAGGCTCTTGAGGCACGCGGAATCAACCGGCTGTACACGCACCAGGCACTGGCCTATGAAGAGGCCCGCGGTAAAAAGAACTGCGTGGTGGTTACGCCCACCGCCTCCGGCAAGACCCTCTGTTACAACCTGCCGGTACTGCAAACGATTATTGAGCGGCCGGAGAGCCGGGCGCTCTATCTGTTTCCTACTAAGGCGCTGTCGCAGGATCAGCAGGCGGAACTTGGCGACGTTGTCATTGCTTCGGATCTGGGAATAAAGGTTGCCACCTATGACGGCGACACTCCGGAAAGCCTGCGTGCCTCCGCGCGCGAGACCGGACAGATTATCATCAGTAACCCGGACATGCTCCATAGCGGCATCCTTCCCAACCACCCGAAGTGGATCAAGTTTCTGAAACATCTGCGCTTCGTGGTGATTGACGAGCTGCACAGCTATCGCGGCATCTTCGGTTCTCACGTGACAAACGTCATTCGCCGGCTGAAGCG
>PWMO01000238.1 GCA_003558175.1 Spirochaetaceae bacterium | reverse complement strand
GTTGAGGCCGTGCTGATCCATCGCGTCGCGCATGAACTGTGGCAGATGAACGTGCCGCTTATTCCGCGCATGATGAGCGAGTACATCCACGGCAAGACCGGTATCGATATCCACCCGGGCGCGAAAATCGGAGACTATTTCTTTATTGATCACGCGACCGGCGTAGTGGTCGGTGAGACAACCGTGATCGGGAACTGGGTAAAAGTCTACCAGGGTGTGACCATCGGTGCGTTAAGCGTCAAGAAAGACGAAGCCAACCTGAAACGGCACCCGACAATCGAAGACAACGTGACGATCTACGCCGGAGCAACAATCCTGGGCGGGAACACCACCATCGGGCGCGGATCGGTGATCGGCGGCAACGTCTGGATTACCAGTTCAGTGCCACCGGGAAGCAAAATCTATAACAAGCCGGTGAACTACGTGCAACGGCAGTTCGAACCCGAGCTGGACCCGCAGGCCACGGCGGACTGAAGCGCGGACTGAAGCGCGGTGGCGCTCCGCGGAGCGGCAGCCGGCAGCGTCCACTGAGCGGCACGCTCAGTGGGAAACGGTTCTGAACGGGTACTCCTCGGAGATGTAACTCTCGCCAAAGCCGTCGATACGGCGAATCCAGGTCAGGAACTTCTCGGCTTCCGCCTTGTCATTGTACGCCCCAACTCGCAACCGGTAGAACAGTGTCTCGTTGACCATGCGCGTGGTAATTCTGCCACGCAGTCCGCGCTCTTCCAGTTGCAGTCGCGCCTGCTCAACACGGTCACGGCTGGGAGAGGCAATCACCTGGATCCAGTATTCGGTTACCCGAACCTGACGCGGTTCGGGCTGCGGTGGGCCGGGCGTTGGCTCGGGTTCCGGGCGAGGTGCGCGATCGGGAGCGCGTGCGGCAGGCTCGTCGCGCGGGGCCGGTTCGCGGCGTGGAGCCGGTTCCGCAGTGACGTCGGGCGCTGGTGCCGGAGTCGGATCCCGCTCGGCAACCGGCGGCCTTCGTTCTGCTTCGGGTGCGCGCACCGGCGCTTCGTCGTCATCGTCAAACACAATGATGAAGTCTTCATCATCGGCTTCCGCGTCCTCGGGCGCAAACTCGGGCGCGGTTGCGTCGGGGCGACGCAGGTATTCTATGGGGTCAAACGCCTGACGGTCCACCCGGTCGTGCACGATCTCCGGCGCTGCATCGGGAGCGAGGTCGGTGCGGGGGTAGAAAAAGACCAGGCCAATTCCTATCACCGCCGCCACAAACAGCGCCACGCTCACTATTACTATCAGGGTCTTCTGTTGTTCCATCGGCCTTACTCATATCCGGGGGAGATTGAGTCGACGCAGCTGCTGCCGCAGCTGCTCAGTGGTTCCCCGGTTCTCCACAATATGAATATCGACCGAATTGCGCAGGGGTTGAACTCCGAGTTTCCGCTGCGCCCACAGAATACGCATGATGCGCAGCACACGCGCAACACCGCCCTGCTCGCGCTGCAGCCCGCGGCGCACGCGCAACCAGAGCGGCGCTCGAACCCAGAGAACGCGGTCACAGAGCCGGTCAAGCCCCATGGGAAAGAGCAGCGCGGCATGCATCACAACCGGGTCGTCTCCGTCTGCACCGGACGTCAATTCGCGGGCCATCTGCACCATGCGCGGGTGAAGGATTGATTCCAGGCGGCGACGCGCATCGGCATCTCCAAACACTCGCTCTCCCAGCGCTCGCCGGTCTACAGAGCCGTCAGCGCCGGCAACCTCGCTGCCAAACTCGGCGACAACCTGGTCGCGGCACTGCGACAGTGCGCGGTGCCCCAGCGCGTCAACGTCTATCTCCCGGTACCCTGCATCTATCAAGATTCGCGCCAGCGTACTCTTGCCGGCGCAATAGCCGCCGGCTACCCCTATAACCAACGCTGCCATCAGTGCAGCCGGCCCCAGCTGTTGCCGACTTCAACCGAAACCCGCAGCGGCACGTCGAGCGTTACCGCGGCAGTCATCTCCTCTTCAAGCAGCGCGCGCACCGCGTCGGTCTCTTGCTGCGGCGCCTCGATGATCAGTTCGTCGTGCACCTGCAGAATGATGCGTGCCGCGAGCTGCTCGCGGCGCAGCCGGCTCTCCACGCGCAGCATAGCCAGCTTGACGATATCCGCCGCGCTTCCTTGAATTGGCGTATTGACCGCGACCCGTTGCGCCCCGGCCCGCACCGCTTTGTTGCGGTTGTTGATATCCGGCACCTTGCGTTCGCGACCCAGGAGCGTACGCACCGCACCACGCGCTTCAGCCTCGGCCACCGTGGCATCGATGAACTCACGAATACGCGAGTAGGTGCGGAAATAGGCCTCGATGAAACTGTCTGCGTCGCGCCGCGGAATACCCAGCTCGCGAGAGAGGCGGAAGGCGGACATCCCGTACATCACGCCGAAGTTGATGGTCTTGGCAATTCGGCGCTGCTCGGACGTTACTTCATCCGGCTCTACGCCAAAGATCAGCGCGCCCGTGGCGCGATGCACGTCCAGCCCGCGATTGAAGGCGTCCGTCAGCCCGGGGTCACCGGTCAGATGCGCCAGCACCACCAGCTCGATCTGCGAGTAATCGGCACTGACAAAGGCGTGCCCGGCTGCGGGAACAAACGCTTCGCGAATGCGGCGGCCCTCTTCGTCACGAATGGGGATGTTCTGCAGGTTGGGATCCTTGCTCGAGAGCCGGCCGGTTGCCGTTCCGGTCTGGTTGAAATGGGTGTGGATGCGGCCGGTGTCTGGATCGACCATCCGCGGCAGGGCGTCTACGTAGGTGGATTTGAGTTTTGACAGCAGCCGGTGGCGCAGCACCTTCTCGGGGACCGGATCCTCGCGCGCGAGCTCCTGCAGTACCGCGGTGTCGGTGGAGTAGCCGGTCTTGGTCTTTCTTGTCGGCGTGAGCTTGCGCTCGTCAAACAGCACTTCCTGCAGCTGTTTGGTCGAGGCGATATTGAACTCGTGCCCGCAGAGATCGTAGATCTGCTGCTCCAGCTGCTGCAGCTGCCCGGCGAGCTCTTCGCTGTAACTGGAGAGAATCCCGCCGTCAATGGCGATTCCGGCAAGCTCCATATCGCCGAGGAGGCGCACCAGCGGCATCTCTACCTCGTAGAAGAGGCGCTTGAAATCACGCTCAACAATCTGCGGTTCAAACAGCCGGTAGAGGCGCATCGTGACGTCGGCATCCTCGGCGGCGTAGCGGCAGGCGGTGTCGAGGTCGAGTGTGTCGAAGGTGGCCTGTCCGTCGCGCGTGCGCGGCAGAATATCGCTGTAGGCAACGGTGCGATAGCCGAGGTAGTTCTCGGCGAGCTGGTCCATCCCGTAGCCGCCGGCACCCGCGCCGGCATCCAGCACCCAGGCCGCGATCATGGTATCAAACCAGATGTTGCGCATCTCCACGCCCCAGCGTCGCATAACCTGGTAGTCGTACTTGAGATTCTGGCCGACGACCTTGACCGCCGACTCGCTGAACAGCTGCCGCAGGAGCTCGCGCGTGCGCTTCTCTTCCAGCACCGGGCCGTCCGGTCCGCGCAAGGCGCAGTAGCACGCCTCCCCCGGCTCGATACAGAGCGAGAAGCCCACCGGGTTTGCCACGTGAGAATCGAGGCCGTCGGTCTCGGTATCGAATGCCACTGTCCCGGCGTCCAGCGCGCGGGCCACCCACGCAGCCAGCTCGGCAACATCGGTGACCAGCCGGTACTCGCCTGCCTGCGCAACCGACTGCGCGGCACCCGCACTCCCGGTCGGCGCGGCGGCGCTGCCGTCTCTGTTTGCGTCTGATTCCGCGGGCGTGGCGTCGTTACCGCCACTGGGGCTGCCGCCGCCGGTCATCGTTCGCAGCTGTTCGACGAGGGACTTCATCCCCTGGTCGAGGAACAGGGGCGTCGCGGCCTCCGCATTCAGCTGCGAGAGCACCAGCGGCTTCTCCGGCACGCTCACGGGCACCGAGGTCTCAAGCAGAATCAGGTCACGGCTGAGGTAGGCCGATTCACGTCCGGCCTCGAGCTTGGTCTTTTGCGCACCCTGTATCTCGTCGATGTGCTCGTAGATGCCGTCCAGCGTGCCGTACTGCTCCAGCAGTCGGACCGCCGTCTTGGCGCCAATCCCCTTTACACCCGGGACGTTGTCCGAGGAGTCACCGGTTAGCGAGAGGTAATCGAGAATCTGCTCCGGATAGACGCCCCAATCCGCATGCACGCCTTCGCGGTCCAGTTCCTTGAAGCCCTCGGTCTCCGGTCTGAGCACGCGCACCGGGCCGTCTACCAGCTGCAGCAGGTCTTTGTCGCCGGAGATGATGTAGCACGGCTGATCGCGCTTGCGGCACTGCTCGGCCACCGTTGCAATCAGGTCGTCGGCCTCGTAGCCGTCTACCCGCTCAGCGGGCACGCCGAGCGCTTCCAGGATCTGTTCTATCACCGGTATCTGGGCAGTCAGATCCTCCGGAGTCTTATCCCTGGTAGCTTTGTATTCTTCGTATTTCTGGTGCCGGAACGTCGGCGTTCTGGAGTCGAGCACTACCAGAAACCGCTCCGGCCGGCGGTCTGCAAGCAGCGAGAAGAGCGATCGGAAAAAGCCGAATACTGCAGAGCTGTTCTCGCCCCGCGCATTGCGCAGCGGGCGGCGGATAAAGGCAAAGTAGGAACGGTAAATCAGGCTATAACCGTCGAGCAGGTAGAGCGGATCACGCATGGCTCCGTTATACCACGCCCGGGGTTCTAGGTCGAGATATCCACGATTGTGGGCTGGCTGTCGGCGTAGAGCGAGCGGGGCGAAGACGGAGTTCGGAGCAGATCTATTTCGCTTCTGACCTCCTCGATCCGCGCACGCAGCAGTTCACGATTGCGGGCATTATGCTGCAGCACCGACTCCTGCAGGCCGCTCACCGCTTCGCGCAGCGGCGGAATCTCCGCCTCGCCCGCCGGCCAGAACTGTACGTAGAGCTCTTCCAGCGGGGTCAGCACCCGCTGCACCGTTTCGATTTCGCGCAGCAACTCGGTCTCCAGCTCGGCCTGGTGGACGATACCGTCGACATCACCGTTGCGGATCGCGCTTTCCTGCTGCTCCAGCAGTACAAGGTAGTGCGCGAACTTGTCTCGCTGCGCCTGCAGCATGGACTTAAGGCGTCTCAGCAGCGCGACACGACTGCTATGCTGATCCGACTGCCCCGGTTCGCCCGATGGCTGGTGGTGTCCCGGCTCGCCGGACGGCCGGGGCTGGCTTGCCGCGGAGCGCGGCGCGGAATGCGGCCGGGGGGCCATTGCTCTACCCCGCGATATTGACGCCGCCGGCGCCGGACTTGCCGTCAAACGAGGACTTCTTCTCTGCCTCGGCCCACGCATCGCGCAATTCCGCCAGAAAGCCCCGTATCTGCTTGATCGGTTCTTCGTTCTTGTGCAGGTTTGCCTCGCTCAGCTGGCGGTTGAAGTACATGTAGAGATTGAGCATGTTCTGCGCAAACGCTCCTCCGTTTTCGAAGTCCAGCGCTACCATCAGTTCGGTGATGATCTGCTGCACCTTCGAGACCGCATTGTTGACTTTCTCGTATCCGCGCGCGCCCTCAGGGAGCTCCTGGATTGCGATGCCAAGCTGACGAACGGCCTCGTCATACAGCATGACGATCATTCGCCCCTGACTCGCGGTCCGCACCCGCGTCTGTTTGTATGCGTCAACCGGATTGGCTCTCAGGCCCATATCAACTCCTCCCCTTCCTCTGCACCAGTCTATCTCAGCTGCACACCCATCTCAATGGGTTTGTCTATCGGATTTGCTCAATGAGTCGCGAAACCGGAACAACGGAGTAGCCGCGCTCCTTCAGACGGTTGATCAACAGGTCCAGCTCGTTGAACAGGTAGTCGTCGCGACCGCCCCACGGCTGCTCCTCAAGGGGAACCCCCACCGTCAATGATACAATGGACCCTGGCTTAACCCGTTGGACCACCCGCTCGATGATGTCCGCGGTTGAATGGTACAGTGCAGAGGTGCCCGCGTCGCTTCGTTTGGGCACCCAGTCGAGCGAATCCACATCCCGATCCACGAAGGTGTAGTTCATCTCACGCGATACGGAGATGATCAGCGGGCTGACGAAGTAGTAGGGTGTGTGCCACAGCAGGCTCAGCTCGCGCCCCGTAGCCGCAAAGTACGCATCCTCGTTGCGCGCCAACCCCCGCCTGATAAACTCGCGGTCGATCCGGTAGCGAGAGTCGGTCATATCGAACCAGGTGTAAAACAGTGAACCCACCTCATGCCCGCTCGAGGCGATCTCACGCACCGCATCCGGATGTCGCAGAATGAAGTCACCGTTAACAAAGAAGGTCGTCCTGATTCCGTAATCATCAAGCGTCGCGAGAATCCGGGTCAGCCCTTCCACCGAACCGATCGCATTGACCGCAAAAGCCACCTCACGGGCACGGACGCGCGATCCATGCACAAAGTGAGTCAAGTCGACCGCTTGGTCATCATCAGGGAATGGATCATAGTCACGCTGCGGCGGCAGAAACAGCGATGACGTCTGCATTTCGATGGTATCACGAACCATGACCGTGTTGCGATAGCTCCCGGAACTGTGTGTCTCCAGGTATACTCGATAGCGCGCCGATGCGGTCCGGGGTACACGAATGGCCGCCCACCGAGCCTCCCGGAAGTCATGCTGCTCGCGCTGATAGAGGAAGGTGCGCCCGCCGGTCTGCACAGCCACGTTTCTCCCCGGCAGATCGAATCCGGCCCGCTCGGGCTGCGACAGCACCAGAATCTCGCGCTCAACAGCTTGATTCACCCGCGTGCCGGCGCGGTGTGCCTCGTTCCCGCCCGCAGCCGCCTGCCGGCCGGAAAGCGTCACCCGCTCGGTAAACGAGCGTCCGGCGATGACGACCGTCCCGTCATCCGGCCATACCACGTGCAGCGGCTCCTCGTGATCGATGGAGTGGAGCTGTCGCCAGCTGGAATAGTCGCGAATCGCCACACGGTTTTCATACAGCACCGCCACGCGCGTTCCGTCCGGCGACGGAACGATGTCACGCACCGGCGCATTCTGGTCCAGCCGCTCCAGCCGGAACTGCGGTCGACCCATCCCGCTCAAGCGGTAGGTATGCCGCTGTCGTACGCCGTCCTGCGACGTGCTGATCACCATGGTGATTATGCCTTCGCGATTCCAGGCCACCCGCTCCAGGCGCGCGCTGCGCGGCAACCGTACGTACGGCAATTGCAGCGCCCCCTGGTCCGAGGCATAGTCTTTGCGCGACAGCATATAGGCGAACAGGTTCTGATCTGCCTTACTCAGCAGAATTGACCTGGCGTCCGGGGCCACCCAGAAACGGTCGAAACCCGGTTCAAACGGGAACGGCAGCTTGCCCGCGATGGTACCGGTTTGCAGCAGATCGCGATAGAGGGTCCTGGCGAACAACTCGTTTGGCCCGATTCGATAGACCATCGTGCCACTGACGTAGTAAAGATCGCCGTTGTCTGCCCAGCGGACGCTGGAGATCAAACCGGGCCCGATAGTACGCAAGCTTTCGCTCAGCTGGCGGCCTTCGCGATGGTGGTGCAGTGAGAAGTAGAACAACTCTCCAGATTTGCGATAGATGAAGATCTCCGAGTCTGGAGACCAGCGAACCGGTGGTTGGGACAGTGAAAGCTCGATCCCGGTGGCCACCTCGGTCCGGCTGTCGCTGCGAAGATCGTACAGCACAAGCGTGCCGTAGGCGGGGCTGGTTGACTCTGTGTATACCAGATAATGGCCGTCCGGCGATGCCTCGATGGGCATTGTCTTGCCGCTGTCGGCGGTACGCCCGTCCACAAATGCCGCAAACCCCTCAATCGGTTCCGGCGACCTGAGCGAAGTATCGGAGCGGAAAACCCCAAATCGATTCTGAAATTGGAGCTGGCCCGTTTCGCGCAGATAGATGAGCCGCTCGGGGAATACCGTCAGTTGCTTCATCTGACGCCGGGGAAGATCCGCCAGCATCAGCGCGCGGTAGGTTCCGAACGGAGGCGCATCGAGAGTAGCGCCAAACACCAGTTCCCCGCTGTCGGCCAGGTCCAGGCCGCTGAACTCCACTTCGGCGGGAAGCAGCGCCGCGCAGAACAGAGCGACAATCGTCAGCATGCGTATTTTCAAATCGCGTACCTCGTAATCCGTTCTTACTGAACATCGGCACGTTGAGGGTCTTTGTTAACCGCAGAAGCTGTGTCTCTGGCGCGCCTCGCCGTCTCCGCCGCTTCTCGCCGTCGCGCGGACGCCGTCTCCGGTTCCGGTCGCGCTTAGAGCAGCTCGGCGGCCAGCTCCGCCAGCTTGCTGCGCTCGGAGTGGGTCAGCGTGACGTGACCGTAGAGTTCCTGACCCTTGAAAGTCTCGACCAGGTAGGAGAGGCCGTTGGAGTTTGCGTCCAGGTAGGGACTGTCGATCTGGTACGGGTCACCGGTCAGCACCACCTTGGAGCCTTCACCGGCGCGCGAAACGATGGTCTTGATCTCGTGCGGCGACAGGTTCTGCGCTTCGTCAATAATGATGTACTGCCCCGGCAGCGAGCGTCCCCGGATGTACGAGATGGCCTCGAGCTCGATTGCGTTGGAGTTCACCAGCTGATCTACAGTTTTCACGTTGGGCCGCTTGTAGGCCGAGAGGATGTAGTCGAGGTTGTCAAACAGCGGCTGCATCCAGTGAGAGAGTTTCTCATTCTTGGCTCCCGGAAGGTAGCCGATGTCCTTGCCCAGCGGAACCACCGGGCGGCTGACCAGCACGCGGCTGTAGGTCTTGTCTTCCAGCACCATCTTGAGCCCCGCGGCAATTGCCAGCAGCGTCTTGCCGGTACCCGCCTTGCCTACCAGCGTTACCAGCTGCACCTCCGGGTCAAGCAGCAATTCAAACGCCACGCGCTGTTCGTGGTTCAGCGGCCGGATTCCCGCAACCGAGGGCATCTTGTGATCGAGGTACAACAGCTCATGCCGCCTGGAGTCCAGCCGTGCAATGGCCAGCCGATCGTTGGTCCGATCGTGGAAGAGATAACAGTGATTGGCCGGAGCCGTATCGCTCCACGGAAGCCGTCCGGTTTCCACCAGCGTATCGAAGTTCTCGCTGGTGAGGTCCAGCTCGGTGATGCCGGAGTACAGTTTGTCGATGTTGATCTTCTGTTTCTCATAGTCCACCGCCTTGATCCCCAGCGCGGTTGCCTTCACCCGGGCGTTGATATCCTTGGAAACAAAGAACACCCGCTTTCCTTCGTGCAGCAGCTGGTAGGCGGTGAGGATGATCTTGTTGTCGGCCTTGTCGAGCAGCAGGTCGCTGCTGTGGTGTTCGCGATGCGTGAGCACGACGCGCAGCGTCGAACCGTTTTCTATTTTGACCCCGGTGCTGAGGTCTCCTTTCCTGCCGGCGGCATCCAGAAAGCGGATTGCGTGGCGCGCGTTGCGCCCGCGCTCGTCGCTGGAGGTCTTGAGGCGGTCGAGCTCCTCCAGCACCCAGAGCGGCACCACCACCTCGTTGTCCTTGAAGCTCATGATGGCGTCGGGCCGATGGATCAGCACGTTGGTATCGATGACAAATGTCTTGACCGGTTCGGGCATGAAGAGCCTCCTGCACTCCAGTATAGCTCTTCACTACCCGCTGCACTACACAGAAGCCGCCCGCGGCGCGAGGCCGGGGCGGCAGAATGCGTGCAACGGTCGGCCCCGGTCACACGGACCGGGGCCGGTCCGTGTCTGGACCGTGTTTGGACCGGCCGGCGGCGCTTCGGCCGCCGGAAC
>PWMO01000271.1 GCA_003558175.1 Spirochaetaceae bacterium | reverse complement strand
GAACCCCCTCGTTCTTGAGCCGCAGCACGCGGTCGTTTTGCGTCCCGGCAGGTATCTTGACTTTTGCGCGACGGTCATCGAGCGTGGGGACGCTGATCTCACCGCCAAGCGCCGCCTGCGAGATCGAGATAGGAATGACACAGTAGACATCGTTGCCGTGGCGCTCGAAATACTCGTGCGGTCGCACCCGCACTACAACGTAGAGGTCGCCTGCCGGTCCACCTCCCGGTCCGGCATCTCCCTGTCCGGATATGCTGATGCGCTTTCCGTTGTCCATCCCGGCAGGAATGGTGACTTTGACCTTCTGCTGTTTTTCGACAACACCCACGCCGCGGCACTTCTTGCACGGGTCTTCAATCACAAACCCTTCACCGTTGCAATCTGGACACGGAGATGCGATAGAGAAGAAGCCGGAGCTTCGCCGCACCTGCCCTGCGCCGCCACAGTTCGTGCAGGTCTTGCGACCACTGCCCGCTTCACTTCCACTGCCGTTGCACTGGTCACACGATGCGTGACGCCGATACGCTATCTCTTTCCTGGTACCAAAGACAGCCTCGGTAAATGTGATCTCCAGGTCGTAACGCAGATCGGCGCCGCGAGCGACACCGCCGCGGCCGGAGCGCGCCCTGCGTCCACCGCCGCCAAAAAATGTATCAAAGATCCCGGAGAAGTCACCAAATATGTCTTCAAAATCCCGGAAGACGCTTGAGAAGTCCTGGAAGCCGCCACCGGCGCCGCCCATGCCTTCAACCCCGGCAAAGCCAAACTGGTCATACGCCTGCCGCTTACCGTCGTCCGCCAGCACCTCGTACGCTTCGGTTGCTTCCTTGAAGCGCTCTTCGGCCTCCGAATCGCCGGGGTTACGGTCGGGGTGATTCTCGACCGCAATCCTTCGATACGCCTTCTTGATCTCTTCTTTAGAGGCACCCTGCTGTATGCCGAGCACCTCGTAGTAGTCTCGCTTAGCCAACGTCGTGACCCCTGACGCAATCAGTCGGTCTTTTCTTCGTCGTCGACCACCTCGTAGTCAACATCCTCAACGTCATCACCTGCGGACGCGTCGCCAGACGAACCGTCCCCTTCGGCGCCTCCTTGCGGACCACCACCTTCCTGTTCGGGATTGGCGTGTTTGTAGACCTCCTCCGCGAGCTTGTAGGAAGCCTGCTTCAACGCCTCGTTCTTAGCTTTGATCTGTTCGACATCGTCGGCCTCGAGTGCCTGCCTCAGCTCTTCGATCGCCTTCTGGATAGTCTCTTTGTCAGCCTCAGCCAGCTTGTCACCGTAGTCACCGAGCGACTTCTCGGTCGAGTAGATCAGTGAATCAGCTTCGTTGCGCGCTTCCGCCCGCTGCCGCGTCTTCTT
Source organism: Spirochaetaceae bacterium (assembly GCA_003558175.1). Taxonomy (GTDB): domain Bacteria; phylum Spirochaetota; class Spirochaetia; order DSM-27196; family PWMO01; genus PWMO01. Next base: position 8,364 of record PWMO01000271.1, on the reverse strand, counting down.
GTCCTCCTCAGCGTGCAGGTCGGCTTCTTTGACCATCTTCTCGATCTCAGCCTCGGACAGCCCGGAAGAGGACTCGATGCGTATCTTCTGCTCTTTGCCGGTTCCCAGGTCTTTGGCGGATACGTGCACGATGCCGTTGGCGTCAATGTCAAACGAAACTTCAATCTGCGGCACCCCGCGCGGTGCGGCCGGAATACCGACAAGATCAAACCTGCCGAGCGTCCGGTTCTGGGCCGCCATCTCGCGCTCGCCCTGAAGGACATGAATTGATACCGCCGTCTGGCCGTCGGCCGCGGTGGAGAAGATCTGGCTCTTGCGCGTCGGAATGGTGGTGTTGCGCTCTATCAACTTGGTGAAGACGCCGCCGAGCGTCTCGATGCCCAGCGAAAGCGGCGTAACGTCGAGCAGCAGTACGTCCTTGACGTCGCCGCCCAGAATGCCACCCTGAATGGCCGCTCCAACCGCTACTACTTCGTCGGGGTTGACTCCCTTGTGAGGATCACGCTTGAAAAGCTCCTTTACCAGCGCCTGGACGGCGGGGATTCTGGTTGAACCGCCAACCAGGATTACCTCGTCTATGTCTCCTGCCGATACGCCGGCGTCCTTGAGGGCGTTCTGGCACGGTCCCTTGGTCTTCTCGATCAGATCGGCCACCATCTGCTCGAACCTGGAACGCGACAACGAGTACTGCATGTGCTTGGGACCCGAGGAGTCGGCCGTGATGAACGGCAGATTGATCTCGGTAGTCTGGGTGCTCGACAGCTCCTTCTTGGCTTTCTCGGCCGCCTCTTTCAGACGCTGCAGCGCCATCCTGTCCTTGGACAGGTCGATCCCGTAGTCACTTTTGAAACTGGCAACAAGCCAGTCGATAACTCGCTGGTCAAAATTGTCGCCACCGAGATGGGTGTCTCCGTTGGTGGACTTGACTTCAAAGACCCCGTCTCCCAGTTCAAGGATCGAGATATCGAACGTTCCGCCCCCGAGGTCGTATACCGCTATGCGCTCTTCTTTCTTATCCTTGCCGAACCCGTAGGCCAGCGCCGCTGCGGTCGGCTCGTTCACGATGCGCTTGACTTCGAGCCCGGAGATCCGACCGGCGTCCTTTGTAGCCTGCCGTTGCGCGTCGTTGAAATAGGCAGGCACCGTAATAACCGCCTCATTCACCTTCTCGCCAAGATAGTCCTCGGCGGTCTCTCGCATCTTCTGCAGCCCCGCAGCCGAGATCTCCGGTGGCGAATAGTGCTTATCCCCCACATCAATGCGCACGCCGCCGGAGCCGTCTTTGGACACGTGGTACGGCACCATGCCGAGCTCTTCACCCACCTCTTCGTGACGACGACCCATGAAGCGCTTGATCGAGAAAATGGTATGTTCGGGGTTGGTGACCATCTGGTTCTTGGCTGGTTGCCCGACCAGTCGCTCACCTTTGTTGGTGTACGCCACCATGGAGGGTGTCGTCCGCTGCCCTTCAGCATTCTGAATGACAATCGGCTCGCCACCTTCCATTACGGCGACACACGAGTTTGTAGTTCCAAGATCAATTCCTATGATGCGTCCCATAAACAAAACTCCTCTTACGTCTCCCTGAACTGTGTAGTTAACATACGAACAATCGGCCGACGACGTCTATACGGCGATCTGGCGACGACGCTACGAGCGCGCTGCCGGTACGGAAACCTTGACTTTGGCGGATCGCAAAACTCTGTCATTCAGCAGGTATCCCTTCTGAAAATCCTCAAGTACCATCGACTGCTCATGTTCCGGAATTTCTTCGGTCATGAGTGCCTCGTGATACTGAGGGTCAAACGGTTCCCCTTCGGAATCGAAACGCTTCAACGCCCACTTGCGCTCCAGCATACCGACAAGCTGCTTCTCTATGAGAACGATCCCGTCGTGGAACGAATCGAAGTCGCGAGACTCCTCCGCAGACTGTATTGCCCGCTCGAAGTCGTCAATGATGGCGACCATATCGAGCAGCAACTGCTTGTTGGCGAACGCGATCGCGTCTTCTTTCTCCCGTTGGAGCCTCTTGCGTGAGTTCTCGAATTCCGCCTGCCGGCGCAAATACTGGTCTTTTAAATCGCTCAGTTCCGCTTCCAGTTCGGCTACCCGCGCCTTCAGAATCGTGCCTTCGTCAGCGGCTTCTGCTCGCCGGCTCGCCTGCCCCGCCCCACTGCCGGCTTGCTCCGCCCCACTGCCCGGCTGCGCTCCATCTTCTCCCGAAGCAGCGGCAGAGCTCCGGGAACCCTCCGCCTTTGCATCGGCCTGTTGCGTCTCCTGCTGAGCCTCATCTTCGGGCGTCGAACCTGCGCCGGTTGGCGTCTGCTGCGCAGCGGTAGCAGCGCCGCTCTCCAGCGACGTGTCTTGACCGTGAGTATTTTGTCCGGCCTCTCCCGGCTTGTGACGATTGGACATATGCTCCCCTGTGGTTGATTCTTCGGCCAAAGTTACTCACAACCAAACGGAAGGTCAAGATTCCCTGAAAAATAGAACAATTGCACATGCCCGATACGCGCGCGCCCTGCCGTCGCACGTCGCGTAGCGCACGACGCCGACAGTCGGAGAAGCGCTGCTTGCCGGGCGAGCACCAGTCACCTTGACCGCGGTACGGCTACCGGTTTCCCGCCAGCTCCAGAATCAGTTCAACCTCACCGCGGCTCACCTTGGTGGCGCGTGAGATCTCTTCCACCTTCCATCCCTGTCGGGCCAGCTTGACCACGGTATCGCGGGCGCTGAGCGTCGGCGCTCCCTTGCCGGGCTTCTCGTCCTTGGCGCCCTCTTTCATCAGCGTTCCAAGCAGCTTCACCTGTTCCTGCGCTTCGCGGCCCACTTCTTCCAGCCTCGTCTCGGTGCGTGCGAGCCATTCGCGGGCGGTGGTCAGCTGCTCCATGCGATCTTCGATCTCCGTCATGGTTGACCCGAGCGTCTGCAGCTGCCGCACCGCGGCGTCGGCGTCTTTCTTGTTGCTCGAAAGCTCCCGCACCAGCGCCTCGATGTCCTCCATGCGCTGCGGGACTGCCGTCACGCGCTCATCAATCGAACCCAATCGCTGTTCAAGATCGCCGAGTCGGCGAAAGTTCTTGTCGATGCCGTCGTTGGTAACCGTGAGGATTTCTTTCTTCTTCTCGAGCCGCTCGAAGCTCTCTTCTACGTTCCGTTGCATGTCTTCCAGCGTGCGAAGTTTAGCCTGAATGCTCTGCAGTTCGTCGTCTTCAGTGGTGATCTGCTCGAGTTTGGTGTCGACCGACTGCGACATGGCAATCAAGCGCCGAAAATCCTCTTCCAGCGAGTCCAGCCGCCGCTTCTCGGCAACAAATCGGCCCATCTTGTCGGTGGCCTCCTGCGCCGACTTGCGCAGCTTGTTGATCTGGCCGTCGAGGTCGCGTATCTCGCCGCGAGCCTGCTCGACCCGCTCGATCTGGTTCTTGAGATCCTCAACCCGTTCTTCGAGCGCCACCTTGAGCGAATCGGCACGCTCGAAGATGCGGGTCTGTTCCACGAACTGCTTCTGCCGCTTGTCAATCTCGTCCAGGTTAGCCGAGATGACCTGCGTCTCGTCTTGCAGCCGGCCCAGCAGCTTCTGCTGCATCGCGGAGAACTGCTCCCGCGTCTGCTGCACCAGAGTTCTGAGCTCGCGCGTGATTGCATCGGACTGTTCCTGGACTTCTTCAGCCCGTGCAGCGAGCCCGCGCTCGCTCTCTTCGTACCGGCTGCGGAAATGGTCAAGTGCCTCGCTGATTCTCTCATCCAGCTCGGAACGAACCTCGGTCAGGCGAACGTCAACATCTTCTACCTCGGAGGCGATGCGTTCGCGACGCTCGCGAGTCTCTTCGGAGAAGTTGGCCATATCGGCCGTCAGCTGGGATTGGAAATCGCTCCATTGCTGTCCCAGATCATCTTCAACTCCCTTCAGTTGCTGACTGACGCGGCTCTGCCACATGCCGAGGTCCGAGCGGCCGGCCTCTATCCGAGCGCCGAGTTCCTCCACGTGTTCTGCTGTCTGCGTTTCTATCTCTTGAATGCGGCTCTGCACCTGCCGCTCGAACCGTTGCGCCTCTTCCCTGATCGCTTCAGTCTGTTTTGAGAGCTCGGAGTCAAAAGCTTCACGCGTGCCGGCGCTCACCTCCGCCAGCTCGGTACGTACGCTCTCCTGGAACTCAGCAACCTCTTTTTCCCACGTCCCAAAGCGTTCTTTCAACTCGGCTTCAAAACCTTCCAGCTTGCGCACGTTGGTTTCAAACCGGGTCTGGAAGAGCTGCTGGTACTCGGTCAATCGGTTGCGCAGCTCGTCCTTGTATGACACTTCAACCGATTCACGTTCGGCTTCGTAGCGCTGCTCGAGTTCGGTCAACCGACCGCGGATATCCTGCTGAAACTCTTCGAGCCGCCGCTCCATGGTCACGCTGCGGTCGCGCAGGTCGTCGAAAAACTCGTCTTCAAACCCCTGCAGCTTCTCAGAGACGTTCTCATACGCGCGCTGCTTGAGGTCGGTGATGCCCTGTTCGAGCTCGCGCATCTCGTTGCGCACGGCCTCCATCGCCGAAGCGGCTTCCGCGCGGTCCTGCTCGCGCCGCTGCGCCAGATCCGCGCCAAACGCTTCAAACTCGCCGCTGAGCCGCTGCTCTACTGCGCCCATCGCCTGACGCATCCCTTCTTCGAGCTGCTCGATCTCCTGCTGCACGTTCTCGAGCTTTTCTATCCGGTAAGAGAACGCCTGCTCGAACTCGGCCACGCGTCCTTCGATGGCGGCGAGCACCTTCTGCTCCACTTCTTCCGACGAAGCCGCCAGTCTTTCGCGCAGCGCTTCCAGGTCTTTGTCGATCCGGCTGCGCAGCGTTTCTATTTCTCCCTGAAAGGCGTGCATCGATGAGGCGCTGCCGTTCAGCATGAGCTTGACCTCTTTGATGTGCGCCTCGGACTCCTTATGCCGCTCAGAAATGAACCTGGAAAGCTCCTCGCTCACGGCCTGAACTCGATTCTTGATGTGCTCTTTCAGTTTCTCCAGCGCAGCGGTCTCCATCTTCTCGCCGCGCGCGGCGATCTTCTCCAGCCGGCTTTCATACTCCTGCTCGACCTTCGCGAAGCGACCCATATAGCGCTCGAGCGCGTGCCGCGCTTCTTCTGCCTTGGCCTCGAGTTGTTCGCGGTTCTTCTGCACCGCGCTGTCGAGGTCGCGACGCGCCGCGTCAACCACATCGTCGCTCTGCGCGCGTGCGGTGCTCAGAGATTCCTCGAAATCCTGAATCTTGTATTCGGCCGCATCGATGCTCTGCTGCAGTCCGGCCACACGTTCATCCGCCCGCTGAAATGCAGAATCTTCAACCTCCGTCAGCCGGCCTTCATTGTGGCGGGCAAACTCGGTTACCAGCTCCGGGATACGTATCCCGATCTCCTCCATCTGCGCCTGCGACTGTTTCAGCCGCTTGCCCACGGTATCGATGTACTCCGACTCGTCACGGATGCGGTTGATGTTCTCCTGGGCGCGGTCGGTCAACTGCAGCAGCTCATCGAGCGCGGTATCGTAGCTGCCGATGCGGTTGCCGATATTCTCTATCTGCTCGGCCCGCTTGGAGAGCCCGTCTTCCAGCGTCTGGATGCGCTTCAATACCTCGCGCGCAGCCTTCTGGTGGACTTCCAGCTCAATACCCATATCCTTGATGGTTGTAGCTTTCTGCTCAACCAGGGTATCGAGTTCAGACTGAACTCGTTCGGCGTAGCGTTTTACTTTTTCAAGTGATCGGTTATTGCGGTCTAGTTGCCGGTAGATGGCAAGGATAACGACAACGATAAACAGTACGAGTACGTTACCAGCCGAGAATACCATACGTTCCCCTCCCCGGGTTCTATGTACTCTCCATTATATACGGAAAATCCTGCGAATGCATATCTATTCGCGCAGCTATTGCCCGTCGAGCGCCGATTCCGGCCGGTCGAGCGTCTATTCCGGCCGGAGCCAGGCGAGCCGCCTCAGTTCAGCCGTGATGGTCCGTAAGCACCCATTGGCGGAGGCGATCGTAGCGGTAGAAGGAGAAGTCGGCAATTGAATCGCGCTCCGGCCGGCGCGTCAGGTGCGCTGCGTACATGCCGACGGCCTTGGCACCCTCGACATCGTAGCGGTAACTGTTGCCGACGTAGAGCACCCGTTCGGGCGGCTCACCGAGGCAGTCGAGCAGTGCGTGAAACGGTTCCGGGTTGGGCTTGAGGTATCCCACTTCCTCGGTGGAGACCTCACAGTCCCAGAGGCCGTCAATTCCCAGCAAGCCCAGTTTGCGTGCCACGGGGAAATCTGAGGCTACCGCCACCTTCAGTCCGGCGTCACGAAACGCCGCCACGGTCTCCCTGACTCCGGGGAACAGCGGCACCCGCCGCAGCACCTGCTCCCAGCGGTCGTAGAACACCGTCTCGATGATCTCGGCCGCCTTCCCCACTGAAACCCCCAGCTCACGCCCGAACAGCTCAGCCTGCAGCCGGTGAAAGTCCTCAATGGGCCGCGTGCGCCGCAGCTCCAGCCGTACACGCCGGAACGCCTTCAGCTGTCTGATGTGGCGCAGCGCGAACGGCAGCGACTGGAGGTGCATACGGTCGTTGGAGTAGAGGGTGCCGTCGATGTCGAACGCCACCGCGTTGATGTCCATCCGCGCACGTGATCCTTGGGTTAGAGCACATCCTCGCGATAGACAATCAGAGTAAAAACTGCCGATTCCACGGGAGTACCCGGTTTGGGCTGGAAGGTCCAGCCGGCGACGGTTCTACGAACCTCTTCGTTTACCCGAGTGTACCCGGAACGGTGGGCAAACGCAATAGAACCGGGCACCACCTGGCCGCGGCCGTCGACGTCAAACGTCACCACAAACTCGATGCGGGCCGGCACCGTACCGCCGAACATCGCGGCGGTCAGCTGCGGCTTGCTCGGCACCCCGCCCCGGCCGTCTGCACCGCTCCACTGCAGGCTGCCGTCGCTGAGGTCGGTAGCGGGAGCATCGCTGACGGTCCCGTCGGTGGGCCGTGTTCCCGGACCGGTTGGGAGCTGTGCCGGCGCGGCGTCAATTGCGGCCAGCGCTCCGCGAAGCCGGTCACGGAAGGCTGGATCGCTCTGGACGCGCTTGGCGAGATCAATTACCTCGCCACTATCCATCTGCGCGGTCGGAATTCCCGCGTCAGCCATCACCTGCCCCGCCCAATCTGGAAAGTCCCCGTCCGCGGCGGTCGCACGTGGGTCTACGTCGTACGGCTCTGACTGCGGCCGCGACCGGTCGGTCGTGCCCGGATGGAGCCACGCCATGGCCTGATCTATGTGTTCCTGCGGCGGGGCGCCCACCGGAGGCGCCGGCTCGGCAGGTGTTTCGGTGCGTGGGGCCGGCGCCGGAGCGCTGGGCGCCGGTTGCGCCGGTGTCGGCCGTGGCTCGGGTGTCGGAGCGGGTTGTGTCGGAGCAGGACGCGGCTCAGGTTCAACCCGCGGCTCTACCGGTGTGGGAGGTGGTGGTGGTGGCGGTGGCGGTGGCGGTTCCACCACCGGTTCAGGCTGCGGAATATCCAGCTCGACGAAGACCGGCCCGATATAGTCCGGCAGCGGCGGGGAAAAGTCTATAAGCGCAGTTCCCACCGCCAGCACAAGGTGGATTGCCACCGCCGCCAGAATGCTCTTACCGAGTCTTGATCGGTCGCTGTAGGTCATTTCACTCAAAGTTCCCGCCTACGATTGCCCCTCGAGGGTGCGAAGGTTTACGGCACGAAAGCCGTTGCGGCGCAGCGCGTCCAGCACCTGGACCATCAGGTTATAGGGAACGTTGCGGTCACCCTCGATGACCACGCTCATCACCCCGGGTCGCTCCGCCTGCTCCTCGGCAACCGTGGCAAGCTGGGCGTGGAGACCCGCGAGGTCGTAGCGTTCGCGGTTGAGGTAGAACTCGTTCTCGCCAACCACGGTCACCACCATCCGGTCCATCACCACCGGCTCGGCGGAACTGGATTCAGGCAGATCGAGCGCGATACCCGGGGTCAGGATAAAGGTGCTCGAAACCATGAAGAAGACCACCAGCTGAAAGACCACGTCGATCATCGGGATCAGGTCGACGTTGGCGTTGGGCTTCAGTCGTCTTTGAAAGGTCATCTCGCGGCAACTCCCCCGGCATTGGCGCTGGGGCGCTTCTGCTTGAGTACCAGCATCAACTCACTGACCCGGTTCTCCAGCAGGATAATGGTGTGGTTCACCCTGGCCACCAGGTAATTGTAAAAGATTATGGCTGGAATAGAGACCGTGATTCCGGCGGCGGTTGTCAGAAGCGCCTCGGATATTCCCTGCGCCAGCAGCGCCGGGTTCCCGCCGGCGGCCTCGAAGCCTCCCAGCACTCCAAAGGCCTGAAT
>PWMO01000388.1 GCA_003558175.1 Spirochaetaceae bacterium | reverse complement strand
TCTCGGTCTCAACGGCTTTGGGCGTCAGGCCATGAGCCGCCACCGGCGGCACGGGCCGCGGCAACGGAATCAGAGAGGGTTGCCGCCAACCATCAAGCGCCGCGCCATCGGCATCGCTGTCCGGTTCCTCCGCTTCAGGCGTCTCGTCCGGCTCGCTCAACAGCGCAAACCCCGAGGTCTTGTTGTAGAACTCCAGGAAGTCAATCCCGTTGTTGGCAATCTCTCCGAGCGTCAACGCGCCGTAGAGCGCCTCGCCGTTGCGCACTACCGCAAGTTCTTTCTCGAACTCATCTTCGAGGAACAGCGTACGCGAAATGCAGTCAAAGAACAGCCGCAGATTGATGGTTGCCCCATGGGGCACCGTACTCCGCGCCCGTTTTGCCGCAACCTCTGCCGCCTCAATCAGCGTTTTGCTATCTCCTTTCAGCAGATGGAGCAGTGACCCCTGCGGCACCTCTCCAACGCAGACCAGGCTGCCGCCTTCACCCAGGGTGATCGGGTCGCGCACCACCACTTCCGACTGCATCCGGTGCATGCCGAAGGGGAACCCTTTGGCGACCTCGAAGAAGTTCTCCCGGGTGAGCGCCACGTCAATGTGCCGGGATACCAGCTCACTATAGACGTCGTACGCATTCCGGTAGTCCAGTTCCCGTACGACGTTGCCCTCGGAGCGGGTTACCTTTACCGGCTCAGAGAGCGTGGTCCAGCCGTGGGCTACGCCGATCGCGCTGTGTACCTCGCTGAACGCCATCACCGCGGCGTCCTGCAGCAGTCCGCTGTTGCTGATAACGCACGGGCTGCACGGCGACTCGAGCGATCCGGCACCGCCGCCGAGGAAGTTGATCTCCAGCCCGAACCGATCGAAGAGCACGCGGATCAGGTTTGAGAGCTGCGTGGCGAAGCCGTAGACAAAGACAAAGAGCGTGCCTCTGTTGCGTCCGTGCCACTGCGTGCGCCGCACCGCCTCGCGCAGCTGTAACGGAGGGCCGCTGAGGTGGCCGATCACTCGAACCGCGGACACAAGCGGCAGGCCGAGCACAACGCTGCCGTACTGCAGCCGTTCGCCGGCGTTCATGACCTCGGGGAACAGCCCGCCAAAGAGCGGTTTCTCCACCGACCGCAGCAGCGGATTGATCTCGTGAGGCTGGAAGTTGTTCTGTTCGCATGCGAGCACCATGACGCCACGGGTACCTTCATCAGCAGCAACCGTGTGTACCGCATGGCGCAAACCCTCGAAGGTGCCCGTGTGATCGACGTGAATAGTCATTCAACCTCCCTGAAGGATCCTTGTGCCGGGTTCACCGTTGGCAGACCGGTACACCGGATCAGGCGCGAACGGGTGCGGGCTTCAGGGTGGCGCGCCGTGAGATGGTTTGCGGCTCGGGCGGGCGGCCGGGGTGCGTGCTCGGACTCAGCACGACCCGAACGGCGGTTCCATCCGACTGCGTGTTGCGAGCGTTGGCGCTGCGTTCGCGCTGCACCAGGTAGCGGCTTTCGCCCAGCATCCTGTCGAAGACCTGCTCGGACTCTCCGGCGTCCTGGTTGCGACGCATCATTCCGTTGCTGAGCAGATAGAGCGAGTCTCCGGGGGCCACCTGCAGCACCGTTTCCCGGTACGTTGCGCGCGGGTTTGCGCCAAGCGCCAGTCCGTCCCCAACTTTCTGCTCGACCGCACGGCCCCTGGCGTGGATCGGCGTTGGAGCTCCGGCAGCCGAATACGTGACCCGGCCCGTGCGAGTGTCAAGAAGACAGACCAGTAACGACATGAAGAGGTTGGAGACCGATTCCCGTATTTCAAAGATGCGTTCGTTGAGCCAGTCAAGCAGATCGGCAGGGCAGACCCGGGCGCCGATGCAATCCGGCATGTACTCGCTGTGTATCATCGACTTGACGATGGCCGAAAGAAACGCAGCCGGCATCGATTCGCCCGAGGCGGTGCCGAGAAAGACCAGCACCTGGTCGTTGCCGAGTTCGAAAAAGTCCAGGTAATCGTCACAGGTTCCGGTTACCGAGTCCGGCCGCTGCATGTAAGACACTTCCAGCCGCTTGCACGCGCGCGGCACGTTTGCTTCGAGGTAGCGCTTGCGAAACTCGGTTGTCATTCTGCTACCGGCTCCGGGACTGCCGTTCTTCAACGTACGTCGCCGGATGTCGTAGGTTTGCAGCGCGTGATCCAGCTGCTGCTGCAGATCGGCACGATTCCACGGCTTCACAATGACGTCGAAGGCTCCCGTGCTGAGTGCAGCCTGAATGTTCTGTTTGCCGGTATAGCCGGTAATCAGCACCGGTACAACGGCAAACCGCGACGCGATGACCCGCCGAATCAACTCCGCGCCCGACAGACCGGGCATTCGATTGTCGGTCAGCAGTATTGCAATGCGGTCGCTGTCTGCGGTAATCATCTCCAGCGCCTCCTCACCCGTTGTGGCGGTCAGGATTCTCAGGTTGCGTTCCCTCGCCCAGATCCGCAGTTCGCGCTTGAGTGCGTGCAGGATTTCTATCTCGTCGTCTACTACCAGTATGTCAAACATCGTAACCACCTTTCTTGAATGCAATACCAGGGCGGCGACCGTGCCGTTCCGGTACGCAGACAAATGCAAGAGGCATGCCAGACGATCCGGGAGCACGCGCATGCCTCGCGCCGTCGGGCGGCAGAGAACCCGATAAGTTACAACCTGTAAATGAATTGCAGCCTGAAACCGCGTGCTGTGCCCCGGTTTGGGACGTACCCGACGGATGCCCGTTCGCTGCATTCCGCAGCTCGAGATACTCGCAGACGATGGGGTGGCGAAGCGCAAACGGCATGCCGGCGCGCGATTTGACAGCCGCCTGTCTTCGAGCGGCAATTTCGATTCTGCAGCGGGGAAGGCGGGGAGAGCGGGGACGTTCATTTGACGCACAGCGTCTATGCGCACTATACTCACCGTCGAGAACAAACAAAATGCTGGACAATACAAAAAGTAACGTCCCGGGTGGAAGTGTCCCTCCAGTCAGATCCGCCGCAGGCAGTGCCACAGCGGCAGCATGCGCTGCAACGCAGCGGGCAGGGGGCTTCCGGTGAACGGGACCGCGGCACCATCAGAAACCGAAAGGCGGGAACGGTTGGGCGCAGCATCACGGGCGCGCAGAAGCGACGCGCACCGCACGCTCTACGGCCTGCAGCGGCTGGTGACCATTGCCGGCATCGGCTTGAGTATCGCCCTGCTGCTGCTCATCGTGCTCGCGCACGTCTACTACCAGCGTCGACAGGTGGATGCCGGCTCCAGGCTTGTTGCCGCCGCTGCCGGGCGGCTGGTGACCGAGGTTGGGCCGGATTCCGTGTCGGCACCAGCGGAGCAGCTGCTCGACCGTCTGCTGCTCGCTCTCTCCAGCTACCCGACTATTCGCAGCGTCGCCATCTATGACTCTGAAGGGCAGTTTTTTGGCGCACACGGGGAGAGCATTCAACCGCCCGCAACCGCGTGGTTCGACCGGTTTGACTCTGAAGAGCTTGCGGCAGGTATCTACACCAGCGATCCCGATCAACAACCGGTCTACCTGAAGTCGTTTATGGCGGCGGCAGACCCGTCTGAAGACTTGCAACAGAACGGAGCTGCCGCGGCCGCGGGGGGCGGATCCGGATCGGCGCGGTTCGTGGTGGTTGTCCATCCTGATCACGCCGGCCTTCGCGGTCTGGTCCACAGCGAGATCTGCGGTTTGACGCTGTTCAGCGCGGGTATGTTTGTTGTGTTTCTCGTGATGCTGTTTCTGCTGCTGAGAAGAGAGGTGTTTGCACCGCTGCGGCACTTCACCGCCGCGGTCAGAGATGACGACATAGACCGCATTCACGAGATTGCGCGTCAGACCCGCTCGGTGGAGTTTCACTCCATGATCGCCTCATTCCTGGCGAATATGCTGACGGAACGCCATCGGTCGGAGACGCTGGAGAAAGCGGTGCGCGAGAAGACCAACAGTCTGCGCAAGTCCATGGAGCGCCTGCGCGAGACACAGGCAACGCTGATCAGCCAGGAGAAACTTGCGTCGGTCGGCCGCCTTGCTGCCGGGGTGGCACACGAGATCAACAACCCCAGCGGCTATGTCAAGAGCAATCTCGAGACGCTCTCCGACTATCTGCAGGCTATCGAGCGTCGTTCAGAACTGACTGACCGGCTGGCGCACCTGATCCTGCAGCGCGGATCGGTGCCGGGCGCGGGAGAACTGCTCGATCAGCTGCAAGAGCTTGACTTTGAGAGTGACATGCCCTTCATTCGCCAAGACATCCCTGAGCTGTTGAGCGCGTCTATCAGTGGAATGGACCGGATCAATGCGATCATTCGTGGCTTGACGGCGTTCTCCAGATCAACCGACGGTGTGCAGAAATCGCGGGTGGATCTTGGGGCAAGCGTTCAGGCGGCGCTGGAGATTGTCCATAACGAGCTTAAGTATGACTATAACGTGGATGTTGCGCTGCAGCCGGACGTGAGCGTTGAGGCGGTCGCCGGCCAGCTGGAGCAGGTCTTTGTCAACATCCTGATAAACGCCCGCGACGCAACCCCTTCGGGCGGGCGGATAGCGGTTCGCTCGTTCACCCGGGCGGAGACCGCGGTAGTCACAATCTCCGATACCGGCAGTGGTATTGCCGAGGAGCACCTGGACAAGATCTTTGACCCGTTTTTCACCACCAAGCCGGTGGGTTCGGGCACCGGACTTGGACTTTCCGTGACGCAGCAGATTGTCCAGGGAAACGGGGGAGACATAACCGTTACCAGCGACGTCGGTAAGGGAACAACGTTTGAAGTACGGTTTCCGCTCCCCGCGGCGAGTATGTCGCCGGCGTAGCTATACAGGCTCCACGGGTGGCAGGTACGGATGAAGAGGCACGCAGCGCAAGGGGGGAGCTTCGAATCACCGGAAGATCACGCCTGCGTACTGATCGTTGACGATGAGCAGGCAATACTCTCCGCGCTCCTGCGTGAACTGCGCGGGTGGAGCAAACGGCACGGACTGACCATCCTCACCGCCTCCAGCGGTGAAGAGGCCGAGCGCTATCTACTGAAACGCAGCGTCAACATTGCCATCCTGCTGACGGACAACCGCATGCCGGGTATGTCGGGTGCTCAACTGGTGCGCCGGGTTGTCGAAACGCGCAGCGCGGCAGTACCCCTGCTTCTGACCGGCTATACCGAGAAGCACGACATCCAGGAGGCGCTCAGCGCCGGTATCTTTGCGTTCATTGCCAAACCGTGGGATCGCGCGGACTTGATGCGCGAACTCGATTACGCGCTCGAGAGCTACTACCTGCGCTTGCGTACCCAGAACAGCTCGCGACGCATGCGTGAAGAACTGCGCGCGGCGCAGGAGTTTCACAAAGTGCTGTTCCGGGTCCCGGTACCCGAGCGGTTGAACGAGATGAGGCTCTCATTCCATCAAAGCTGCCCGAGCAAGTTCGGGGCGAGTGGTGACTACTTCGACCTGATCGCCCTTTCTCCTCAGCAGCATCTTGTCCTGTTGGGTGAGGTTGCCGGGCACGGGCTTCGGGCCACGTTTATGGCGGCAATCATCAAGGCGATCGTGTACTCCGAGTTTGTCCAACCGCGCCTTGGGGAGCCCTTTTCTCCGGCCGCGCTGCTGGAGTGGCTGAACGAGCGTCTGCGCACGATTACCGAAGAGATGCCCGACCTGTTTGTCACCTTCGTGGCGGGGTTGATAGACTGCGGTGGCAATACGGTCACCGTATCGGTGGCCGGAGCTCCGTTTCCGGTGCTGGTGGACGCCGAGGGTTCGGTTGAAGAGATACCGGTGCGCGGCGTCGCACTTGGCGTGAACGCACGCAACAGCTACCGCGACCATACACAGGCCATTGCGCCCGGCGATACACTCTACCTGTTCATCGACGGCATGCCTCCCACCAGGCTGAACTCCATTGCCGGTTCCGATCCATACCGCAGACTGGAACGCACGCCGGATGCGTTGCACAACGATCCAGGAATCGACGAGCTCGATGACGACGTTACGCTGGTGCGCCTGCACCGCGGGTAGCCCATCGTACAGCCGGAATAGCTGCCGACTTGCATTCTGCCATTCTCCCGGCACGCAAAACGCGCATCGCGCGAGCCCGCAGCCGCCCGTTCTGCCGCCGCGCAGCCAAATCGCGGCGCCCTGCGATGGGGCGATTGTTGCAACGGCCGTAAGGCATTGCTATTCAGGCAGTTAGCGTTGCACGAAAGAATTGACTATTGACAGTGTCTCACGGAAGAACGGTGTTGGATGGCACGGTGTTTGCAATTCTCCTGGTGACAGCTATTCCGTGCAGGTTCGGCGTGCCGATATCGCGCCGAAGTCGCACGGTGAGGGAGAGTTCCGTGATACCGATCGTGATACAGAAGAAGACAGTCAATTATGACACCGGAAGCTATGACCGGACCAATCGCGCCAGCAGGGCACCGCGCACGGCGACGGTCGCGCCACGCACGGTGACGCTGTTCAAGCCGGCGGTCTGCGTATTGCTGCTGCTGCTGATCAGCGCTGCCGTGACGCATGCCCAGGGATTCATGGTTAATCCCATGCGGATCGACGTGAGCGGCCGTGCCGGGCAGACGCTGCGGGTGCCGCTGGAGTTGCGCAATACCGCGGGGAATCGCAACCAGATCCTCGAGGTGCGGCCGACACACCTCGGGCAGACCCAGCGCGGGCAGTGGGGAGTTACCTCCGAGGATCCCGGTTTGCCGGCCGGTCTGGAGGTCAGCGCGCGCGACTGGATTGAAGTGGCGCAGAACCAGGTCGACATCAATCCGCTCGAGCGGGAGGAGGTCGACCTGCTGATCAATATCCCGTTCGACGCGCGTGGAACCTACGTTGCGGGCCTGCTGGTCGATTCTCCGCCCCCTCCGGGACAGACCGGGATCAGTGTGCGTATGCGCTTCATTATTCCCGTGATTGTCGAGATCCAGGGCCGGCCGGTTCGACAGCAGGTTTCGGTGTCCGACGTTTCCATGGACTTTGAAACGCGAGGTGACGGCAAAAGCACCTACGTTCGCCTCGACGTGCTGAACGAAGGACGAACGTTTCCGCGGGTCCGTGGATCGGTGCAGGTTGAGATACTGTCGGAAGAGCGCTGGCGGCCGGTGACCCGCGTTGACTTTCGCGAGCTGGGGATCGTTCCGGGCGTCAAGCTCGAGCTTTCCAACGATCTCGAGCGGCGCCTGCCGTCGGGCACCTACCGGCTGCGCGCGGACATGCAGGTTGACGGGCGCAGAACGCCTCCGTTTGTGCGCGAGATCGCCTTTGAGGGCGACCCGGACGCCGACCTGCTGGCTTTCGACCGAACTTTGAGCCTGAGTCCGGACATGCTGACGCTCGATGTCTCGCCGGGCTCGACGCGAACCAGCATCATTACGGTGACCAACCCCTCGGATGACCCGATCAGCGTCAACGCGAGTGCGCTCACGCCCGACGCGCTCAAAGGCGTGGTGATGCAGGGTCTGGTGGGCGAGGAGCTCTCGGCGGCGCCGTGGATCCAGATTCGGCCGTCGGAGTTCACCCTGCGGCCAAACGGGCGCCAGAGCGTGCGCGTGGTCAGCCAGGTGCCGCGCGAGGACGTAGAGCAGGCGCACTACTACGCCATTCTGCACCTCGAGACACGCTACCTTGACGGACAGAGCGCCGGTGAGACCTCTTCTACCGCCCATCTGGTAAACGTGGCGGTGCCCAGCGACCCGAAGGCGGTCATCGAGCGGGTATCGCTGACAAACCTGGACGAAGATGGCAACACGTTTGCCATCTCGGGACGCTTTGTGAACATCGGCAACGTACACCTCGAGCCGGTAATGACCGCCCGGGTTCTTGACGGGCGCGGCTCGGAGCGAGCCCAGGCATCGCTGACCGGCGATTCGGGCTACCTGCTGCCGCTGGGAACGCGCGACTTCGGTGGTGAGCTCGACCTGTCACGGCTCGACGACGGCTTCTACGCGCTGCGGCTCAGTGCCCGGTTTGCCGGCGACCACTCCGAAACGCTGCAGTACAACATTGAAGTCGATCGTGCCGCCGACGGCAGTCGCAGAGTGCAGATGCACGAGCGAACCGATGCGGACAGTCTGCCCGACGACGGAGCGGACGCTGAGGCGGTTGGAAGCCGCTGATCACTGGCCCTGCCCGGGCTCTGCGGAGCCCCGGCGGGCCGGGGTGCCACTGTGCGAGAGAAGCCCAACAGAGAGAGCGAGGAATTCATGAGAGCCGGAAAAACCCACACAGCGAGTTGTCGCCTGGCGCAGCAGGTTCTCGTTCCGTTTATGGCGCTCCTGTTGCTGCTGCACGGAGGCCTGGTGTTCGCCGAGCAGCCTCGGATCAGCAACATATTTATCGATACGGATCTGCGACAGGCGTTACAGGATATCGGCGTACAGGCCGGTATCAACGTGATCCTGGATCAGAACGTTGGAGGCATTATCACCGCCGAGCTGGACGACGTCCCGCTGGATCGGGCGTTGCGCATCATGCTGGCGGGCACGGGGTTTGAGGTCATGGTAGTAGACGATTACTACCTCGTCTATTCGCCGGACGAGAGCAGCGATGCATTTGCCGAGACGAGCAGCCTGACGCGCGTAAAGATCAACAATATGGAAGCGGCGCGCGCGCGCGAGCTATTGAGCAGTCGATTCCAGCGTTACGTGCGCACCGATGTCGACGCCAACTCGCTGGCGGTGACCGCCAGTGCACAGATGACCGATCGCATCCTGCGGGACCTGAAACAGATTGACGTGCCGCGCAAACACGTACTGCTCGACGCCCGCATGGTAGTGCTGGAAAAATCAGACATGTTTGCGCTCGGCGTTGACTGGACGCCGCCGACCGTGCTGGCCGGAACCTATACCAGCAACGAGCTGACCAGCGCAAACGAGCTTTCGCTGCCGTGGGGCATCCGCGTTGGCTACACGCCGGGACGGGACTTTACCAACGCGTTGCGCATGGCGCTCAACATCATGGAAGAAAACAACGAGGCGTCGGTGATTTCCAGCCCGCAGGTGCTGGGGCGCGACGGTGGAACCGCCGAGATTCGCGTCACCACCGAGGAGTACTTCGAGATCGTTACCGAAGGGACTACACAGCGGTCACAGCTGGACAAGATCGAGACCGGAGCACTGTTGCGTATCACGCCAACCATTGGTGACGACAACAGCGTGCAGCTGAAGATTGCGGTAGACGTCAGTGACGTGGTCTCGCGCGGCGAACGCAACCTGCCGGTAGTCAGCAGGCGTGCGGCAAACACCTCGGTGCAGGTAGACTCCGGCGGCACGGTGGCGATCGGTGGGCTGATGGATACGCGTGCCCAGGTTGCCGACCGCGGCGTACCGATTCTGGGCCGGATACCGCTGATACGGCGCCTGTTTTCGACCGATTCTCGCCGCGATCAGTCGCGCCAGGTGGCGGTCTTCATTACCGCGACAATTGTCGAGCCCGAGGCCGATCCGCTGCACTCGGTTCGAGAGCGGCGCGAACCGGGACGCGCCGTAGAGGTCAGGAGTTTTCGCGCCGAGTTGCGTGATGCTCTCAACGAGATGGAGGACAAACGATGAACCGTGCTTCAAAGCCACGCCGTGCGTCAGAATCGCACCGTGTGCTCAAACGACTGGCGCCGGCGGCGGTTGTGCTGCTGCTACTGCTTGTATTTGCAGGCTGCGCTTCCCTTACCAGTTCACGTACCGTGATGCCGTTGAACAACCGTGACACCGTAGAGCTTGACGCGGCGCAGACTGCCGAGCTGATGACGGCATCCGGCTTTTCCCGGCGTGAGACAATTGCCAACGGACCCGATCTGCGCAACGCGCTCGCCGTGTCCGGTGCCGCGCAGATCCGGCGCGGTAGCGGTGTGATGGCGCTGTTCGTGGCTGAAGATAGTC
>PWMO01000046.1 GCA_003558175.1 Spirochaetaceae bacterium | reverse complement strand
TGAGGACGGCGAGCCGACCGGGATCAAACTGCCGTATATCATCACGATATGCGAGGACACCATGCAGGTCTTGGCAATTCGTCGTAACTATGACCCCGAGGATTGGCTTAAGCGCAAGATTAACTATTTCACGCATTACAAGTTTCTACCTGGGTTTGGTTTCTATGGTGTGGGTCTGATCCACGCCATCGGCGGGCTGACCAGAGCGGCGACCGCTGCACTTCGTCAGCTGATCGACGCTGGAACGCTTGCCAACCTGCCGGGCGGGTTCAAACTTCGTACGCTGCGCGTTGCATCGGATGACGAGCCGATCCAGCCCGGTGAATGGCGTGATGTAGACGCCGCAGGGGATTCTATTCGCGATGCGCTGTACCCGATCCCGTACAAAGAGCCCAGTCAAACGCTGTTTGCGCTGCTTGGGTTTGTTGTCGATGCGGGTAGAAGGTTTGCTGCTATCACCGATATGAAGGTCGGGGATAACAACGAGCAACTGGCGATGGGCACGGTCATGGCGCTTTTAGAGCAGGGCAGCCGTGTGATGTCGGCTATACACAAACGTATGCACGCAGCTCAGCGCAAAGAGTTCAAGATTCTGAGCCGACTGATCCGGGATCACTTGGCCGAGGACGGCTACCCTTACCAAGTGGCTGGCGAGGACGCGCTAATCAAAATGGACGACTTCGGCAACGAGGTCAATGTCATCCCAGTCTCTGACCCCAATATCTTCTCCTCGACTCAGCGGATGTTGATCGCTCAAGCGCAGATGGAGGCGGCCCAAGCGCAGCCTGATCTGTATAACTTGGACGAGGTGCACCGCCGCTATTTAGAAGCCCTTGGCGCTAAAGATGTGGAGAGCGTGCTGCGGGCGCGGCCTCAGAACACCGAGATCCCCATCGACCCGGCGCAAGAGAACGTCAATGCGCTTGATCAGATGGAGCTCAGAGCGTTTGAGGGTCAGGATCACGAGGCGCATGTTATGGCGCACTTAACCTTTGGCGCTTCACCTATGATGCAGGCCATGCCGGCGGTGGCTGTGATTCTACAGAAGCACATCTTAGACCATGTGCGTATTCAGTCTGAAGAAGAGGCTAAACTGACGTTTGAGGGAATGGGCCGTGAGGTAGATCCTGATTCACCCGAGTTTGCCTCGGTGGTAGCGCATTTAGTAGCACAGAACATGATGCAACTGCGTGAGCTCAGTCAGCAGATCAGCGGTGAGGGCGAAGGGCCTGATCCTCTGGTGGCGCTTAAGGAAGCTGAGATTCAGCAGCGAGCAGAGCGCGATCAAGCCAAGCAGCAGCTCGACGAGCAGAAATTGCAGGTCGATGCGCACGACAAGGCCGAGCGTATCCGCGTGGCCGAGGAGCGCATAAGAGCGCAAGAAGCGATGACGGATAGACGCATTCAAGCTGCTCGTGATAGAGATATATTGAAAGCCGTAACTCCACCTGGGAGGTAATTGAGATGAAATGTGGATCGAAGAAGTACGCGATGGGCGGTGAGGTGAAAGGCTACGCCAAAGGCGGCGCAGTCAAGACTCCTGATACGTCTAAAGGGAAACGCACGAGCGGTAAAGCTCGCGGTATGGGTGCTGCTACAAAAGGCGGCAGTTATTCTTGTTAAGGAGGGTTAATGCCACAAATTACGCTGACGGAAGCAATACTTAATTTGCTTCGAGAGCGCCAAAGCCACATGAATGACAAACTGGTCAGTGGCGTTAAAGATTGGAATGCCTACCAACGAATTCTCGGAAACTTGGATGCGTTGAGTTGGGTAGAACAGGAACTCAAGAGCCTGCACGATAAACAGGAGCAAGATGATGAGTAGTTTAATTCTACCCCCAGAAGGGGTGCTGGTGCCGGAAGGTACGTCTGAGCGGATTGATCCGCCTAACGAGCCTGAGAAGAAGTCGCAGACCGAGCAGGACATGGAGAAAGCCTATGTCACGCCCGAGGAGCGAGTTCTTGATCCCTCACTACTGGATAAAAGTCTAGTCGAACGTATGCCCGAGCCAACGGGTTGGCGTCTTTTGGTCATGCCTTACAAAGGTAAAGGGATGACGGATGGCGGCATTTTGCTGACGCACGAAACGATAGAGCGTCAACAAATCAGCACCGTGTGTGCGTACGTGTTGAAAGTAGGCCACTTGGCTTACAAAGACGAAAAGAAGTTTCCGAGCGGCCCTTGGTGCAAAAAAGGCGATTGGGTCATTTTTGCGCGTTATGCCGGATCTCGATTCAAAATTGATGGCGGCGAAGTTCGCATCCTCAATGATGACGAGATTATCGGAACGATCCTTGATCCAGACGACATTTTAACGACAGTGTGAGGTGAGTGATGATTGAGAAAGCAGAAGACCTCCAGCAGGATGACAACGAGAACGACGCCGTAGAGGTAGAAGTTCAAGAAAGCTCTTGGCTGGATGACAACGATAAACAAGCAAAACCCAAAGCCGCCAATGAAGAAGGCGATAAAGCTGCCAACGAAGAAGGCGATAAAGCCGACGGCGGGGCAGAGGGTGATGATAACGAGCTTGAGCAGTATTCCGAGAGCGTTAAAAAGCGCATTGCGACACTGACCAAGAAGTTTCGTGAAGCCGAGCGTCAGCGCGATGCTGCTGCAGATTATGCCCGTAACATTCAGCAGGAACGAGATCAGTATCGTCAGCGCATGGAGCAGCTCGATAAGGGCTATATGGGTGAGTACGAGAACCGAGTAAACACGGAAGTAGCCTCGGTGCAGTCTCAGCTTCGCAAGGCTATGGAGGAGCACGATCACGATGCCACGATCAAAGCTCAGACGCGCCTAAGCGAGCTAGCGTATGAGCAGCAGCGCTTAAGAGCGGCTAAAGCCTACCAGCAGCGAGCTGTTACGCAGCCGCACGGTCAGCCTCAGCATCAGGCGTACCAGCCACAAGCTCAAGCACCTGCCGCGCCTAAGCCGGATCCTAAAGCCCAGAAGTGGGCTGAGCGTAATGATTGGTTTGGCTCAGATCGGGTGTTAACTAACACCGCGATGGGTATCCATGAGCAGCTTATTGACGAGGAGGGATTTGACCCTTCATCCGATGAGTATTACACTGAATTGGACAAACGTATGAAGAAGTTTTTAGGAAACACGGAAACTTCCAAAAAGCCAGGGCAGTCTGTAGCAGGTGTAAGCCGCAACAACAGCTCGGCTGGAAGTAGCCGCAAGGTTCGACTGACAAAGAGTCAAGTTGAAATGGCAAAAAGACTAGGCGTACCCGTTGAGGAATACGCCAAGTATGTAAAATCGTGAGAGGTGCGACATGAGTGACTGGTTGGAAGAAGAAGACAACAGTGCGATTGATCGTACGCCTCGCGCTACGCAAACTCGGGAAAAGCAGTCCCGCACACTGGAATGGAAACCACCGTCATCGCTGGATGCTCCAGAGGCTCCTGCGGGCTTTAAGCACCGCTGGATCCGTGAAGAAATCGCTGGTCAGATGGACGCTAAGAACATCGCGGCGCGTCTGAGAGAAGGGTTTGAACTGGTCCGTGCGGACGAGTACCCCGATTTTCAGGCACCTGTTGTTGAGAGCGGAAGGTATGAAGGTGTGATTGGTGTTGGCGGTTTGTTGCTGGCACGTATTCCTGAAGAGTTGGTAACTCAGCGTCAGGCTTATTATAAGTCTCGTGTTGAGGGTCAAATGGAGGCTGTTGACAACGACATGCTCCGTGAAAACCAACACTCCTCGATGCGTATCAGCAAGCCGGAACGTCAGTCGCGGGTTTCTTTTGGTGGTGGCCGGGGTTAACCGGTTGCCAAGCGGGGTAGCTGCATTTTGCGCTACCTGTAACTAACTTTTTTGGAGATTGGACATGAGCAACGTAAATACTGCTTTTGGCCTTCGTCCGATTGGTATCAACGGTAGCGCACCCAACAGCACTGGCGTTACTGAGTACCGAATCGCGGCGGCCAACACCGATGTGATCTATCAAGGTCAGCCGGTTATTGCTCTGAACACGGGCTTTATCGCTCGTATCAGCAATGCCACTGGCAACAATTTGTCCCCGCTGGGCGTCTTTATGGGTTGTCAGTATGTTGATGCTGCAAGCCGTAAGCCCGTGTGGAGCAACTTCTGGCCTGGCGTGGCCCCTCTGGCTGGCACGACTGTTCGCGCTTTTGTGGCGGACAACCCGAACCAGCTGTTCTTGGTCGCCTCAAGTGCTACTTTGACTGACGCTGCAACCGCTCAGGCTGCTGTGTTCCGTCGTGCCGATCTGGCTGCTGGTCAGACGGGTAGCACTGCCACCGGTCTTTCTGCCGCTACTTTGGATGTAACTACTCTGGATGACGCCAATGCTTGCTTGCGCATTGTTGGTATCAGCGAAGATGACGCTAACTCCGATGTGACGGAAGCCGGTCTGGGTCTTATTGTTCGTTTTGAACGTCACTACAACGCCCCCGCCGCTGGCGGACCGGTCACTGCTTAAGGAGGGCTAAATCATGGCTATTTCTCGCGCACAACTGGCTAAAGAGCTGGAACCGGGACTCAACGCCCTGTTTGGCCTTGAGTACAATCGGTATGAGCGTCAACACGAAGAGATCTTCACTGAAGAATCTTCGGATCGCGCTTTTGAAGAAGAGCAGATGCTCACTGGATTTGGCAACGCCCCCGTGAAAGCGGAAGGTGCTGCTGTTCAGTTTGATTCTGCAGGTGAGACCTACACGGCTCGTTACGTGATGGAAACCATCGCTTTGGCGTTTTCTGTCACCGAAGAGGCTGTCGAAGATAATTTGTACGACAGGCTAAGCACTCGCTACACCCGTGCTTTGGCTCGTTCAATGGCTCACACCAAGCAAATCAAGGCGGCTTCTATCCTGAACAACTCCTTTGACGTCAATTCTCCGATTGGCGACGGGGCTGCTCTGGTGTCCGCTGCTCATCCGACCGTCACTGGCAACCAAAGCAACATCTTGGCTGTCGCCGCTGACCTGAACGAAACTTCCATTGAAGAAGCTCTGATCCGTATTCAGGACTTCCGCGATGAGAAGGGTCTGCGGGTTGCCATCCAAGGCCGCAAGCTGGTCATTCCGAAGGAGCTGCAGTTCACTGCAGAGCGTATCCTGAAGTCTGATCTGCGTGTTGCCACGGCAGACAATGACGTCAACGCTATGAAAAACATGGGTATGCTGCCGGACGGTTACACTGTTAACCAGTTCCTGCTGGATCCCAGTGCTTGGTGGATCAAGACTGACGCCCCCGATGGCTTTAAGTATTTCAATCGGGTGCCCATCTCTACCAAGATGGAAGGCGACTTCGATACAGGAAACATGCGCTTCAAGGCTCGCGAGCGGTACGCTTTCGGAGTTTCTGATTGGCGTTGTGTCTTCGGTACGCCTGGCGTGTAAATCTGTAAAATCAACAAATTAAGTTGATTTGGAGCCCCTCTTCGGAGGGGCTTTTTATTGGCTGTTGACAATAACGGGTAATCCTAGGTATAAATAACTGACCTACAAAGGAGATACCATGAAAAGTCTAGCCGAAGTAATAGCTTGTTTTCCTGAAGAAGTACAAAAAATGTTTGACTTTAGCAATGCTACGTATAAAGGTTCTTTGAAGCCTATTACCGGAATAATTTGCCCAAAACATGGGGTGTTTCAGCAATACCCTGCACAACTACGCAAGCATGGAGCTTTATGCCCAAAGTGCGGAGCAGAACAAAGATCAAAGTCAAGCAGACTCCGACCTGAAGAATTCATAGCTAGAGCAGAAAAAGTTCACCCTAACCGGTTTAGCTATGAAAAGACTAAGTACGAAAAAATGACTAAAAAAGTCACAGTTACGTGCCCCGTTCATGGTGATTTTGTCATAAGCCCTATTAAGCTAGTTCATTCAGGCCAAGGCTGTCCTAGATGCGGCGAAGAGCTTCGAGGAAGGCAAAAAGACATACCAAAAGCTAGAGCTCGGTCAGCGGCGGCTAAACGGAATAAATTTAAGTATTTATTTGAAAAACGTGCCCGTAAGGTTCACGGAGATGTCTATGATTACTCAAAACACGGTTATTCTAAGGCACGAGACAAAGTAACAATTATTTGCCCCAAACATGGTCCTTTTAAGCAAGCGGTATACCACCACTTGTCAGGTCAAGGATGCCCGAGCTGCAACAATGCTAAATCAGCCCCTGAGGATTACTTAGCCAATCTTTTGTCAATTTTCACTACAGTAGAGCAGCGCGATAGAACAATCCTAAGGCCCAAAGAGCTGGACATATACCTCCCAAAACACAGTATCGCAGTAGAGTACTGCGGGATGTACTGGCACAGCCACAAGAACAAGGAAGAAGAGCGCAAAGACAAACACAGGCATTTTAATAAGTACAGCATGTGCAAAGAGCAAGGCATTCGGCTAATCACTATATACGAGGCCGAGTGGTTAGCCAAAAAGCGTGTTATCACACGGCTTTTACGCAACCTGATTGGCAAGTCAAAAGGCCGTTTAATGGCTCGAAAGTGCTCTTTGGAAAAAGTCAGCAATGCTCAAGCTCGAGAGTTTTTTGACCAGTATCACCCTCAAGGCGGGTTGGGCCGAGGAGAGAACTACGCTCTTTTGTGGAAAGGCAAGATTGTTGCTTGTATGCGTTTTACATTTGGTGGCAATGACCGAGGCCGCAGTGCATCCAAAGCCACGTGGACACTAAGCCGGTACGCTACTCGAATCAATGTCGCCGGAGGTGCGTCACGGCTGTTCCAGGCTTTTTTGAAAGAGCATGATGTCGAAAAAGTTAAGTCTTTTTCTGACAACCGATACTTTGAAGGCGGCATGTACGAAAAACTTGGCTTTGTCCTTGAAGAGGAAGTGCCGCCGGACTACATGGTCTGGAGCCCGAAGATTGGGCTAAGGCCCAAGCCTCACTACCAACGGCGTATGCTGCCTAAGCGGCTAGAGGAACACGGGTTAGGCATACACTTTGATCCTAAAACAGACCCTCGAACGGAGGCCGATATGACTTACTTAATGGGGGCTGCCCGTATCTATGACTGCGGCAAAAAACGCTGGGTGTGGACGCGAGCTAACGCAAGTGTTATAAAAGAGGCTGACAACCGGGGCAACTAACTTAAGCCCAGCAGACCGACCCGGCGGACGATGCACAGACTGATGGGCGACTTGTGCATGAGGTAATTTGCTATGGGACGTACTTCTTTTTCTGGTCCAGTTAACTCCGCTGCTGGTTTTGAAGGCGATGTTGTCGGTAATGTCGAAGGCGCAGTAAAACTGCCAACCTTTACCGTAGCAAACGCCCCTGACGCATCTGAAGCAGGCGCTGGCACTTTAATCTTTGTGTCTAACGGCGCTGCCGGTGATGAAGTTGTTGCTTTTTCTGACGGTGCTGACTGGCTGCGTGTTGATACTCTCGCTGCTATTTCGGCCTCTTAATCATGGCTATCCGATTCGTACCTGCAAGTGAGGAAGAATTGGCGCGGCGGGTGTCAAAACCCGCTGCAAAGCCAAAGAGCGAGCCCAAAGCTGCTCCGAAGACTTCCTCCAAACCTAAAAAAGGCTAGGAGATTGCCATGTTGAGATCAGACGGCAGAACTACCCGATTAACCGCCACGGGTGACATTTTTGGCGGTCCTGCACGACTGGTGCATATTAACTACATTGCCAACGGTGTTGCGGGCGAGATCGTGGTTCGTGATGGTGGCCCTGCCGGGGATATTTTGGTGTCAGTAGCCACTCCCGCAGATGAGTCCATGAACTCCGTTAACCTACCCGTGCCGATTCGCTTTCGCGAAAAGCCGCACGCGACACTGACTAATGTGGTATCGGCAACTTTTGTCTTTGTGTAAGGAGAGACTCGTGGAATTTCAAACTCTCTTTAACACCGCAGTAGGAGCCGTCTTGCTTTTGGCTGGCTGGGTTTTGCGGGTGATATGGGACTCACTTAAACAGCTGCAAAAAGACGACCGAGAGCTGGCCGACAAGGTTAACAAAATCGAAGTCTTAGTTGCCGGGCAGTACATTAAGCGAGACGAGTTTGACCGGGTTGTCGAACGATTGTTTGATAAGTTAGATCAAATAGAGCTTAAGATTGACGGGAAAATGGACAAGTGAACTGGAATGATTACCCGAACTTCAGCAAATCTGAGTTCGACTGCAAACATACGGGTCGCAATGAAATGCGACCTGAGTTTCTAGAACGGCTTCAAGAGCTGAGGAATCGTTATGGTCGTCCTATCATTATATCTTCTGGATACCGAGACCCGTCGCACCCCGTGGAAGCCAAAAAAGCATCGCCGGGAACGCATTCTTTGGGGTTGGCTTGTGACATTGCTTGCCAAGGCGAGGAAGCCTACAAAATACTTAAACTAGCATTTGAGTTAGGCTTTTGTGGTATTGGGATTAAACAGCACGGCACTGGGCGTTTTATTCATTTAGACATGGCTGCACATCCGTTTGCTCGGCCTAACCTTTGGAGTTATGCCTAACTTCTTTTACAAGCACGGCATCTTGACGATACTCATCGTTTTGTGGGCTATTGCCGTTGTCAGTTTCGTTACAATCGTAACTTTTCTCCATACACCTAATATACCCACAGGCACGGCTGCAGCACTAGCAACAGTTTATGGCCTCCCGGCGGTTGCGGTAGGTTTGTACAAGTGGCGGAGTGAAAAGAACAAAGATGCTGTTAAGTAAAGCCAAATTAGCATTATCCGGCGTAGCGATCATAAGCCTTACGGCTGCGTCGTTTGCCGTGTATAAATGGGGGTACCAAGTTGGCAAAGCTAATGAGGCCGACCGACAAGCCCAAGCTGTAATTGTGTACCAACAACGAGTCACCAAGCTGCTTCGTGACCTAGAAACAGAACAAAACAAACGCCAAGAAGTCCTAATTGAAACTAGGGAGGTCATTCGCCATGTGCAAGACCCCACTGGCTGTAACGCTGACACTACTCTTGGTAATGAGCTTAACCGCTTGTGCGCCGAGGGTAATCCAAACGCCTGTTGATCCAAGATTAACTAGAGACTGCGCCTACCCCGTACGTGAAGGCGACAGTAACAGCGACATTGCTGACGCGTATTTGCGGCGCGGAGCGGCACTTGAGGAGTGTACTGCGCGTATGAGGGCTATCCGTGGCAACTAAATCGCTAACTGCTGACGAGTGCGCGGAGTTAATGCCGTACTGCACCACCGAGTTGCAGCGCATTGTCTTGCGCGCAGTGGCTAAATACGGAAGCAACGCCAAAGCTGCCAAACAGCTGAGGCTAAATCGCCGCACGATTGACGGGCATGTCGCTAGGATTAAACAGCTTGCCTCGAAACAAGGCTGGGCACCCGGCTATGACATGACCAAACCCGTGCCTGATGGCTACAAGCTGCGCGGTACCAGCACACTGTATGATGCTGACGGCAACAAGAAAATCCAGTGGGTCAAGTCCGAGGCTGACAAGGATCGCCAGTTGCAAATCATGCGCGAAATTGTGGAGGCGATGAAAGAGGACATTCCACCCGCGACGCCTGTAACGTGTGAGGTGATAGGCCACAACGGAGACTTACTCAATGCCTATATCCTGACCGACTACCATTTCGGGATGCTTGGCTGGGGGGAGGAAACGCGAGACGGAGATTGGGATACCCAGATCGCCGAGGATACGATGGTGGCGTGGATCACTTATGCAGTTAAGCATTCTCCCGAGGCTGCTACTGGCGTCTTAGCGGAGATCGGGGACTTGTTACATTACGATGGCCTTGAGTCCATAACGCCCGCCAGCGGGCATGTGCTAGACGCCGACACTCGATTTCAAAAAATCGTCCGCGCCGTAATACGCGCCTTACGTCGCGTAATTAAGTTCATGCTGGAGAAGTACCAAAAAGTGATACTGCTTTTTGCTGAAGGCAACCACGACCCAGCCAGTTCAGTGTGGTTGCGAGAGTTGTTCTCCCAGTTTTACAGCGAAGAACCCCGCATT
>PWMO01000548.1 GCA_003558175.1 Spirochaetaceae bacterium | reverse complement strand
CCAGATCAGCAAGTTCGTTGTGTAACCTCGGCTGTGGTGCCACAATTGTTGTTCGGAGGGTTTCGGGCAGGTGAAACGGGGCCTCCCGAATTGAGGTGCGACACAAACGATGGAACAAGGGGGTAGCCCGATGAAATACGTAGCACTCCTCCGCGGCGTGAACGTGGGTGGCAACCGCAAGGTCGGCATGCAACGGCTCAAGGCGCTCTTTGAGCGTATGGGAATGGCTGCGGTTCAAACCTACATTAACTCCGGCAACGTGATATTCGGCAGCAACGGCGCCGAAGCGGGGGACCTGGTCGCGCAACTTGAGTCTGCAATCCAACGGGAGTTTGGCTTCCCGGTCATGGTGCTTGTGCGCAGCGCGGAGAACCTACAGGCGGTTGCCGACGCGCTCCCGGACAGCTGGGTTGACGGCAGCGAGGCGAAGTGCGACGTGATGTTTCTGAGGGACGAGATCGATGGCGAAGACGCGTTGAACCAACTGACGATCAAGCCGGATATTGACGACGTCCGCTACGTCCCGGGGGCCATTCTGTGGCGCGCCGATCGCGCCAAACTCACCAGAAGCGGCATGATGAAGCTCGCCGGCACTGAGCTGTATGCAAACATGACGGTGCGCAACTGCAACACGGTCCGCAAGCTCGCCGCACGTACGTGCACAGATTAGCTCGACAGTCAGGCATTTTCGGCCAACCCAGTTGACCGCGTGACACTCAAGCAGTTCGCCTCGCGGAGCGCGATGTGCCGCAGGAGGCAGGGCTGCAGACCGCGCTCGGGTCGCTGCTGGAGCATTACAGGCGCGACGGCGGGACCTGCCCGGGTGAGTCGCCGTGAAGACGCTGCAGGAACCGTTCGGCGCGCTCACGGTGCACCGCGGTCTGGTTTGGCTCGCGATCCAGCCGGCGCACCAGCATGCCCATTCGCGGCTGCTCGGCAAAGTATGAGCGGTGGCGATGGAGGAAGAGCCAGAAGAGCGCCGTCCAGGTCTCTTCCCATTGACCGCGAGGATAGTCACTCATCTTGCGGATGTAGTTGGCGCCGCTGATGTACGGCTTGGTGGCCAGCAGGCCACCGTCGGCAAACTGGCTCATGCCGTAGACGTTGGGTACCATCACCCAGTCGTAGGCGTCAACAAACAGCTCCATAAACCAGCGGTAGACTTCGTCGGGCTCGATCTCGCAGAGCAGCATCATGTTGCCCAGTATCATCAGCCGCTCAATGTGGTGGCAGTAGGAGCGGTCCAGAACGCGTTGGATCACGGTATCCAGCGGCAGAATACCGGTGTCGCCACGGTAGAACGACCCCGGCATCGGGAGCTGGTGCCTCCAGAAATTGCCGGTGCGCTGCCGCACGCCGTAGTACAGGTAGACGCCCCGGATGTACTCGCGCCAACCGATCACCTGGCGCACGAACCCTTCAATGCCGGGCAGCAGATCTGTGGGTATCGTACTGTCGCGGCCGGCTGCCGCTGAGCTCAGCGGGTGGAGTTGGTCGAGCGCATCGAGCACCTGCTGCGGTGTGAGCAGGCCGATGTTGAGCATCGGCGTCAACACCGAGTGGTAGAGAACGGTACCGTTGGAGGCGATTGCGTCCTCATACGGCCCGAAGAGCGGCAATCGCTGCTGCAGGAAGCAATGCAGGCCATCCCGCGCGCCCTGATGCGTAACGGGATACCAGAACGAGTCGGTTGTCCCCGGATTGCGCGCGAACTCGCGGTTGACTCGTTTGGCGGCAGCGGCCAGCAGGGAGGCGGCCGCCGTGTCATACCGGGCCACCGGTTCCGGCGGTGGCGGCGTGCGGGCGGGCCACGGTTTTCTGTTCTGCGAGTCAAAGCTCCAGCGGCCGCCGATCGGACCGGGCTCTCCGCGCGAACCCGGCGAGTTGGGCGATTCCGGCGCCAGCAGGATGCCCATGCGCCGGCGCTGCGCGATGTAGAACTGCTGCAAGCGGGGTGGTCGCGGGCCGGCCTCATCACGGGCCCGGTTGTGGCCGGTGAGCTGGTCCTGCAGCCAGTCCTGCGGCGAGAGAAAGCCCGGCGACTCGTACCAGTGAACCGTGCTGCCGATGGTGCGGGCGGCGCGGACAATCCGGCGCTGCAGCACGTCGTCCGTTACATCGCAGAGGTGGATTTCGCGTACACCGGCCAGTTCGGTCTCGGCCACTCGGGGAAACGTGAGCCCGCGGCGGTAGCAAACCGTCCGCACCGCGTAGCCGCGGGTACGCAGCGTCGCGGCATAATGCTCCATGGTGGCAAAATGGAGCAGCAGCTTATGCTTGTGAAAGCGCAGCGGGTAGGAAGGATCGCCAAAGAAGAGCGAGTCCTCTACCAGGATTACGAGTCGCTCCCGCTGCAGTGCGGGATGATGTTCGAAGAGCTGGTGCGGGAAGACCAGCGTGATCTCGCGGGCCTCCCTCTTGCCTGTCCGGCCGCCGTCTGTCGCGCTCATTGGCCAAAGATACTGCAGAGAACGGCGGGCGGCGAAACAGTACCTCTCTGCAGGGCTGCGTCACAGCAGACCCATCTCGCGGGCCACGGCGACTGCCCGGGTACGCTTGCTCACCCCCAGTTTGCCGAAGACATTGCTGAGGTGCCACTTTACCGTTCCCGCAGAGATGAAGAGCTTCTCGCCGATATCGTCGTTGGAGAGTCCGTCACCCACCAGTCGCAGCACTTCCAACTCCCGCTCGCTCAGCTCCTCAACCAGGGCGGCAGACGATGCGCGCTGCAGCGCGGCGAGGTCTGCATTGGCATCGCCGTTCGTGCCGGCTGTCACGGATCGGCCCTCGTCCAGAAAGAGCTGGACAAAGCCCGCGGGACGACCCGCTTCGCGAGCTGCCGCGAGGTAATCGGCCGCCTGCCGCGATTGTCCCTGGACCTCGGCAAGGCGCGCCTGCAACAACCGCGCCTCAACCAGAATCCGCGTATCGCCGCCGGCGATGGCGCGCTCCGCCACCAGATCGAGCAGATCAGCGGTGGGGTCGAGCGCGGTGGGGTCGAGCGCGGTGTCGGAGGCCGGAGTGACCGGGGTGGCCATCTGGAGTCGCGCCAGCACCAGACCGGCGCGTTCCATTCCGCGTGGCAGGGACGCAGCCTCGGTGACCCCAAGGTTCAGCAGCTCGGCTCGGGCGGGTTCAAGCTTGCCCAGCGAGACCAGGGCGTGCGCCTTCCAAATCGACGCTCCGGTGGTCACAAAGCCGGGGAGTTTCAGCTCACTGTTGAGCTCTTCGATCTGCCGCACCGTATCGAGCACGCGGTGCGGTTCTCCGCGTGAATGGTGCAGTGCCGCCATGTAGAGCGAGTTCCAACCCCAGGCGGGCTTCTCCGCCTGCCCGAGTATCAACGCCCGCTCGAGACAGCGTTCCGCTTCGTCCAGGTCTCCGTATTCCCGATTCAGCTCGCCCAGCAAGCCCCAGTGCAAAGCTACCCTCGGAATCTGAGACAATCTTTCCTGTCGGGCGGTCGCCAGCATCTCGTGGGTAAGCTTCCACGCTTCCTCCAACCGGCCGAGGTGATAGAGTGTGGTGGCCATCTTCAGACCAGTGGTCAAGGGAAGAAACCGGCTTGCTCCCGCAAGCGCGCTCCGATGCGCCTCCTCGTAGAAGGGTTGAGCTGCCCGCGGGTTGCCGGAGAAGAAGCGCGCGTCGCCGGAGTAGATTGCCACCCGCATGCGCCAGATGTACTCATCACGGGGAAGCGTCCGCAGCGCCTCCTCGGCCAGTTCAATCGCCCGGGCGTGCTGATCCGAGTAGATGTGATAAAAGGCGAGAACCGTGGCGCGCATGCCGTGGAACCGCCGCTGCAATTCTTCCGTGCGGCAGGATAGATTCTGTGTCAGGTGCAGATAGGGATCGGCCCGTTCCCGACCGATGTAATTCAGAAAGTAAAGCGCCTTGAAGAGAAGCAGGATTGGCGAGCTGCGCAGAGCGTCGTCGGGCAGTTCGTCCAGGCAGCGAATAAGTTGATCCGGCCCCTCCGTCAGCAGGATCCGGTCATGATGCTGTTCCAGGATGTGGATTACCGCATCGGTGTCTTCGGACATTCGGGCGTGGCGGAACGCTTCGCCGGGCAGATCGCGCGAAAGAAACCAGTCCGAGGCGAGGCGATGCAGGCGTGGCAGCGCATCGGGGTCCGAGCCGATGAGCCGGTAGCGCAGGAGGTCGGCGAAAAGCGCGTGATAACGGTACCAGGTCCCCTGCTCATCCAGGCGTATGATGAACAGGTTCTCGCGCACGAGCTCGTCTATCAGCTGCGCCGCATCGTTTGCGCCGGTCACGGCGTTGCAGAGCGGCGCACAGAACCGCTGCAACACGGATGTTTGCAACAGGAACTCCCGCTTTCGCGGCGACTGCCGCATCAGTATCTCTTCGCTCAAGAAATGGAGCACGTGGCGGTGACTGCCGTCGAACTCACGGATGAACCGGTCCAGCTCTTCGCGGTGCGTGACGAGCGAGTGCATCGCGAGCTGCAATCCCGCAATCCACCCCTCGGTCTTACCCGTCAGCACAGCGAGGTGAGACTCAGCCAGGCAGAGGCCGGTCCGCTGCGTACAAAGATCGGCAACCTCAGCATCGCTGAATCGCAGTTCCTCGAGCCGGATCTCGCGCATCGTGCTCCTTGCTCGCCACCGCGAAAGCGGCCAGGGAGGGTCGGAGCGCGTCAGCAGAATCAGATGCACCGACGGCGGCAGGTTCTCGAGGAAAAAGACCATGTCCTCGTGGATGCCGGAATGCTCAACGTGGTGGTAATCGTCCAGGACAAGGTAGATCGGCTGCTGCAGGCTGAAGAGGTCGTTCAGCAACGGCACCAGCTGCGATGCAGCGCCGCGGGAGCGGTCCGCGCTTGGCTCGCTCGAGCGCAGCGCGTCCACGGTGGCCGCTCCGGTGCCCGGCGCCACCGTCTGCAGCGCGGCGATAAGGTAGGTCCAGAATCGGCCCGGGTCGTTGTCTTCTTCGTCAAGCGAATACCACGCCAGCGAACCCTCTCGCCCGCGAAGCCAGCAACGAACCTGGGTGGTCTTGCCATAGCCGGCCGGGGCGGATACCAGAGTCAGCCGGCGTTGGAAAGCATCGGCGTGCCGCAGGTCGCGATCGAGGGTCTCCAGCAACCGCGGCCGCGGCAGGATACCGGTTCCGATTGGAGGCGCGCTGATCTTGACTCGCAGAATGGCGCTATCCACGCAACGGCGCCCCTTGCAGCAGCGTTCCTACTTCGCGCCCACCGAGCAGGTAGTCCGAGGCGTCATGGACCCAGCGACGGGCACGCAGACCGGCGAACACCAGCAACGCGAAGAATGCCGTCCCCAGAATCGTGAATAGCAGTCTACCTTCCATTCGGACTCCCCGGATGGTCCCGCGCGCCATTGTATACGGTATCTATCGGTTCAGCAAAGGTTTGTTTTCGCAGGTCAGGGTTGAAAAAACCTGACTTTCGGGAGGGGCGCGCCGCAGAGTTGGGGGCTACTATACAGGTCAGGCAGGGAGGCAGAGATCGATGAGTGAACACGATAGCTGGGCCGTTACGGCAAGAACACGAGATCACCTCGATGACTGGGTTGGTGAGTACCTGGGAAATCTATCGCTGGAACGGAAACCGGAGGGCACGACCTGCATCAGCGGAACGCTGCCCGACATGCCCGCGGTATACGGATTCATCCTGCGCCTGCGCGACGGCGGCATCCCGCTGCTCTCGCTGCAGGTGGAACGCAAGGAGGAGACACAATGATCGGCAGGAAGATAACCGGCCGGCTGGCCGACGTGGCGATTCGCCACAGACCGACGGTATTTGTGCTGTTCGCCGTTTTCACGGCGATGGGCATGGTTCTCAGTCAGAACCTGGATCTGGTTGTGGAGCCCGAACAGCTGCTTGGCGAGGACAACGCCGTAGCGCGGCAGTTCTTCGAGGTAAACGACGCGTTCGGCAACACAACCAACCTGATGATGATTGTAGAAGGCGAAGACCGGCAGGAGACAATTCGGGCGGCTCATGCGGTGGTCGACCGGGTGCGTGCCGATCGCGACTTGAACGCCTACTTCAAGACAATCAACCTGGAGATCGACGCGGAGTATGCGCTGCAGTGGGGGCTGATGCTGGCAGAGGATCCCGAGGACGCCGAAACCATGCTGCGCCTGCTCGAACAGCGCAGCCTGCTGGGCTTTGTGACCACCCTCAACGACACGCTGGAGGAGGTGGTGCTCAGCGATGACGACCGCTTCGCTACCAACCAGGATCAGTGGGACGGGCTGGCGGCGCTGTCGGGCATTGAACGGCTCACCGCGACAATTGAGGACTCCCTGACCGGCAACGCGATCGCGGCCGGCAACGCTTCGCATCAGGCGGCGCGCGAGATTATGGAGAGCGTTCTGGTGGGCGAGCGTTACAGCTGGTCGCCGGACCAGGAGATGCTCATGGTCAGCCTGCTTCCCGCCTTCGACGTGCTGGACCTGGACTCGCTTCACGCGGCGGTGGCCGGCGTGGAGAAGGTTGCCGAGCAGGTCGACCGCGAGATCGCCGGGGTCAGTATCGGCATGGGGGGCGAACTGGCCTGGGTTGTGGCACGTCACGAGGGTGCCAGTGCCGACACGCTCTACCCGACGCTGGTGGCACTCGGACTGATCGTCGTCCTGTTCTTCTTCTCATTCACCAGGCTGCGCAAGATGGCTCTGGCTCTGCTGGCGCTGGTGGTCGGCATCATCATCACCGTGGGTGGTATTGCGCTTACCGTTGGGCATATCTCGATGATCACCTCGATCTTCGCGGTAATCCTGATGGGGCTGGGGATCGACTTCGGCATTCACCTGGTGAGCAATTACGATGACTTCCGGCTCAAGGGAGTTGCGCCGGTAGACGCGATGCGGAAGACGATGATTGCCGGAGGCACGCCGATCATGCTTGGTGGCTTCACCACGGCGTGTGCATTCTTCTCGCTCGCGCTCTCCAGTTCTCCGGCGGTTGCGGAGTTTGGCATCGTTTCCGGCATGGGCGTTCTGATCACCCTTGGAACCATGCTGACGCTCTTCCCGGCACTGGTTCTCGCGTTGGGCGGCAGGCAGGAACTCAGGCGCGCCGGCTGGCGACCGATGATCGACTTCTCGTTCATGACACGGCTCGGACGCGGCATAGAAGCTCATCCGTACGTTGCCATCGTCCTGTCGCTGGCGCTGACGGTGGCGGCGGTGGCGTTGATACCAGGCAATACGGTGGACTTCGACCCGATGAATAACTCGCCGCGCAATCACCGCTACACCCGAACGCAGCAGCGGATCATCGACCGGATGGAGGTTTCGCCGTTTATCTCGTTCTCCACGCGAAACTCCCTTGAGGAAGCCCGCGAACTGACCGAGGCGTTCCGGCGCCAGCGCACCGTCAGTCGCGCCGTTTCGGCGGCGGACCTGCTGCCGCCGGCCGACGAGGTAGAGAAACGGCTGGCGCGAATAGCCGCGGGTGGGCCAGCGGGGCCTCTGGCAGCCGGAGATGTGGCCGGTTACCGCGGCACCACGCGCAGCGAGGATGATATCGAGCGCCTGGCCGACGAGATCCAGCGGCTGGAGTGGAACGTAATCGAACTCGGCGATCTTGCGGTAGCCGGCATGGGCGAAGGCAACCTGGTGCAGCGCCGCCGCGATCTGATGGTGCGCGAGATTATCGGCGCCGAGGTGGGCGAGCCGGGCCGCGAGGTTTTCCAGAACGCAATTGCCGCGATCACCGCCGACCCGGCAGGCGCAGCCGCGCGAATGGCGTCGATTGACGAGGCGTTCGCCCGGATTATGGAGACGCAGCAGCGGCACATGTCGGTGGAGCGAGCGCCAACGGTGGCGGACCTCAGCGACGATCTGCGGCATCAGCTGGTTTCCGCCGACGGCAGCCGGTTTCTGATCACGGTATTCCCGACTCGGGACACGCAGGACAGCAGCGAATCGATCCTGGCCTATCATACCGCTATGACTTCGGTGGATCCCGGGATCACCGGCTCCGTGCCGGTCTACGTAG
Source organism: Spirochaetaceae bacterium (assembly GCA_003558175.1). Lineage (GTDB taxonomy): Bacteria > Spirochaetota > Spirochaetia > DSM-27196 > PWMO01 > PWMO01. Next base: position 1,948 of record PWMO01000548.1, on the reverse strand, counting down.
AGCTGGTAACGGAGATCTTCTCGGAGGCAACGCGAGCGGGAATCTACGTGGCGGCGGTGGTCTTTGTACTGCTGCTGATTATCTTCCGTCGCATATCGCATGTGATTCTGGCCTTTACGATGGTGGTCATGGGGATACTGTGGATGTTCGGCCTGCTTCCGCTCACCGGAACGCAGCTGGGACTGACCGCGGGACTGGTCTTTCCGCTGTTGATAGGAATCGGCACCGACGACGCGATGCACATTCTGCACCGCTACAACCACGAGGGCGGCCGGATCGTGCCGGCCATTCGCTACAGCGGGAAGGCGGTCTTGCTTACCACGGTGACCACGATGCTGGCCTTCGGCTCGCTGGCGGTGGTTGGCGAGATGGCGACGATAGCGGCAATCGGCTGGTTGCTGTTCGTTGGCCTGGGAACCTGTTTCCTGGCCACGGTGATTCTGCTCCCGGCCTGTCTCAGCGTGGGTAAGCGGTGGCGCAGCGGTCAACGGCCCGGCAGGCAACGGCACAGCGGCGAGCGGCGAGCGCGCAATTCCGGCGCGGCGGGAAATGCAGCGCGCATCGCGGCTCTCGCTCTGTTCCCGGCGCTGCTGTGGCTTGCTCCGGCTGTACCGGCAGCAGCGCAGAGCCGCAGCGCCGAAGAGGTGATGCGTGAGGTGGACGCACAGCGGGACCCTGAGACGGCGCGAAGCCGCATGACGATGCGCATCTACAGCAGCCTGGACGCCGATTCGCACGACCGCGAGATCCGCCTGCTCTCCTACAGCCGGAGCGTCACCGACTCGCTGATCGAGTTTGTCAGTCCGCGCAGCATCGCGGGACTGCGGGTGCTGGACCTGGACGGTGCGGTCCGGGTGTTCTTCCCGTCGACCGGGCGCGTGCGCAACATCGGCGGCGCCGGGCGGCGCAGCTCCGTGGGCGGCGTTGGGGGAGACTTCTCGTACGAAGATATGGGCGGCGGCGGGTTCATAAACGACTACCATCAGTTCCAGATGAAGGAGGAAACTTCGTCACGGTGGGTGATCGCGGCGGTTCCGCGGGACGACGACAGCCAGTACAGCCGCCTTATCTTTCATGTGAATAGAGAGAACTACGTTCCGGTGCAGATCGACTACTTTGAGAACGGCACGCAGGTGAAGCGCCTGGAAGCGTCGCGGATACAGGAGATCGACGGGCGGAACGTAGCGACCCACCTGGTGATGCACAACATGAAAGAAGATTCGCGCACCGAGATCCGCATGCACGACGTAGAGTGGGACGTGCCGCTCAGCGCGGACCTCTTTCACCCCAACCGGTTTCACCGATAGACCGGCGCCCGGGCAAGGCGCGCAAACCGGCATGACTCGCGCAAGAGGGACGGTATGGTACGAACGATAGGATCAGCCGTGTTGGCAATGCTTCTGCTCGTCGCCACGGCGGCGGCAGACGATTGGGATGACTGGAACGATTGGAACGACCAGGACCACAATGACGTCCGGGAAGCGCCGGATGACGATTGGGGGGCGGAGAACGGTTGGGCGGCCGATTGGCAGGCCGGCGAGGGCTTACTGGACCTCTCCGGCTACCTGGAGACAACGGCCATCTCGGTCTTGCCGCGCAACGTGACGCGCGAACAAACGGAAGCAGGCCTGCAGACGCTGTTGCGTTTGCGAGGCCGCTTCGAGCCGGAACCGTTTCTCTCGGTGACGGTGGAGACCGAGTTCATAGACCGGAGAGGCGCGGCGGCAGCGGGCGGTTTCGGGACGGACGGTGTCGAGCCGCGGGAGATAACGTTCGACTATCTCTACGGTGCGGTCGCCTTCGGGCCGGTGGACCTTCGCGTGGGACGGCAGCCGCTGGCCTGGGGCAGCGCCTACGCGTTCAACCCTACCGACCTGATGAACCCCTCCACAATGGCGGGCCTGGCGGGTGTGGAGCCGCCGGGAATAACAGCAATCTCGTCTTCGAT